>JABDKA010000140.1 GCA_013002405.1 Sulfitobacter sp.
CGACCGCCCCCATGGGCGGGGGCTTCACCCCCACCCGCGGCCGGGGGCTGCCCTGCGCTGTCGCGGACAACATGTCTTGCCTCTACATCCCTCGCCGTCTATACGCCCGCAGTGGCCCCCGATTCCGGCCACCTCAATTGAAACGCCGCGTCTGCTCACTCCCGTCGCTGGGGAGCATTTCCGGCAAAGGAGAAGCGACATGAAACTGCACGAACTATCCGACAATCCCGGTGCCTCCAAAAAGCGGATGCGCGTGGGCCGTGGCCCTGGCTCTGGCAAGGGCAAGATGGGTGGCCGTGGTATCAAGGGTCAGAAATCCCGCTCGGGTGTGGCCATAAACGGCTACGAGGGTGGCCAGATGCCGCTTTACCAGCGTCTGCCCAAGCGCGGCTTCAACAAGCCGAACCGGAAGTCTTTCGCCGTTGTGAACCTCGGACTCATCCAGAAGTTCATCGACGCGGGCAAGCTGGACGCGAAAAAGACCATCGACGCCGAGGCGCTGGTTGCCTCCGGTCTGGTGCGCCGTGAACTGGACGGCATCCGCGTTCTGGCCAAGGGCGATTTCTCAGCCAAGGTCGATCTGAACGTGGCCGGTGCCTCCAAATCCGCCGTCGAAGCGGTTGAGAAGGCGGGCGGCTCCGTCACCGTTGCTGCCAAAGCAGAAGCGGCCGCAGAGTAAACCGGTGCTTATGACTTGTGAGCGGGCGATCACCCGCTTACATAGTCATCGAGTTTTCCCAAACGCCGCCCGCTGGAAAACAGCCAGGGCGGCGTTTGCATAACAGCAAAAGAGACCGTTCATGGTATCAGCCGTCGAAAACATGGCCGCCAACACCTCTTGGTCCGCACTGGGTAAGGCCACCGACCTGCGCAACCGGATCCTGTTCACGCTGGGCCTGTTGATCGTCTACCGCCTGGGAACCTTCATTCCCGTGCCGGGCATTGATGGGACGGCGCTGCGCGAATTCATGGACAGCGCGGGCCAGGGCATCGGTGGCATGGTGTCGATGTTCACCGGCGGCGCACTGGGCCGGATGGGCATTTTCGCCCTTGGGATCATGCCCTACATCTCGGCCTCGATCATCGTCCAGTTGATGACCTCCATGGTCCCCTCGCTTGAGCAGCTCAAGAAAGAGGGTGAACAGGGCCGCAAGAAGATCAATCAGTATACCCGTTACGGTACTGTCCTGTTGGCGACGCTGCAGTCCTACGGCCTCGCGGTCTCTCTTGAAGCGGGCGATATCGCCGCTGATCCGGGGCTCTATTTCCGTATTGCCTGCATGATCACGCTGGTTGGCGGAACCATGTTCCTGATGTGGCTGGGCGAACAGATCACCGCGCGCGGCATCGGCAACGGCATTTCGCTGATCATCTTCGTCGGCATCATCGCCGAGGTCCCCGCCGCCCTTGCGCAGTTCTTTGCCAGCGGTCGCAGCGGCGCCATCAGCCCTGCGCTGATCGTGGGTGTCATGATCATGGTGGTGGTCACGATCATGTTTGTCGTCTTCATGGAACGCGCGCTGCGCAAGATCCATATTCAGTATCCGCGCCGTCAGGTGGGGATGAAGATGTACGACGGCGGATCAAGCCACCTGCCGGTCAAGGTAAACCCATCGGGCGTGATCCCGGCGATCTTCGCCTCCTCCCTGCTGCTTTTGCCGGTGACGATCAGCACCTTTTCGGGCAACACGACCAACCCGGTCATGTCTTGGCTGCTGGCCTACTTCGGCCCCGGTCAGCCGCTCTATCTGCTGTTCTTCGTGGCGATGATTGTCTTCTTCGCCTACTTTTATACCTTCAACGTCAGCTTCAAGCCTGACGATGTCGCGGAGAACCTCAAGAACCAGAACGGCTTTGTCCCCGGCATTCGCCCCGGCAAACGCACGGCCGAGTATCTGGAGTATGTGGTCAACCGCGTGCTGGTCCTGGGTTCCGGTTACTTGGCATTGGTCTGCGTCTTCCCGGAGATCCTGCGCGGCCAGTTTGCCATTCCTTTCTACTTTGGCGGTACCAGCGTGTTGATCGTGGTCTCCGTCACCATGGACACCATCCAGCAGGTACAAAGCCATCTGCTTGCCCATCAATACGAAGGTCTGCTCGAAAAGTCGCAGTTGCGCGGTAAGGGCAAAGGCAAAGGACCACGCAAGAAACGGAGCCCCGTACGTAGATGAACATAATCCTTCTTGGGCCTCCGGGCGCTGGCAAAGGCACGCAAGCGCGGCATTTGGTTGAGACCCGGAATATGGTCCAGCTTTCGACGGGCGACATGCTACGAGAGGCAAAAGACAGCGGCACCGAAATGGGCAAGATGGTTGCCGATGTAATGGCGCGTGGTGATCTGGTGACCGATGAGATCGTGATCGGGCTGATCCGCGAAAAATTGGAAGGCGACACCAAGGGCGGTTTCATCTTTGACGGTTTCCCCCGCACGCTGGAACAGGCCGATGCCCTGGGCAAATTGATGGCGGAGGAGGGTCAGACCCTCGATGCGGTCATTGAGATGCGGGTCAACGACGAGGCCCTTGTGCAACGCATCACGGCCCGTTCCACCTGCGGCGCCTGCGGTGAGGTCTATAACGATGTGACCAAGCCGATCCCGGCCGACCGGAAGTGCACCAACTGCGGGGCCGAAGATCAATTCACCCGCCGTGCCGACGACAATGAGGAAAGCCTCAAGACCCGGCTGATGGCCTATTACAAGCAGACCTCTCCGCTGATCGGCTATTACTACGCAAAGGACATGCTGTCCCGGGTCGATGGTCTGGGCGAAATCGACGCGGTACAGGACGAGATCGCGGGAGTGCTGGACACCTGACCTGACGACTTTCGTAGAGGATTGAGCGGGCCAGAGTTTGTGGGAACTCTGGCCCGATTTCTTTTCAGAAAGTGAACCCCGGGGGCGTGACAGGCGCGCGGGTTTGACAGATCATGCGCGGATGCAAGCGGGGGATGTGCTGTGGAAAAGAAGGCCTGCCTGATCATCGGTGCCGGGGACGATACCGGGGCCGCCATCGCCCGGGCCTTTGCAGCCGAAGGGATGATCGTCTGCCTTGCGCGCAGACGCCGGCACGCCGACGCGCTTGAGGCCCTGGCACAGAGCATCAGGGACCAGGGCGGCAAAGCCGTGGCCTGTCCGACGGACGCACGGGACGAGGAGGAGATGGCAGCCTTGGTCGACCGGATCGAAGCGGAGATTGCTCCGCTTGAAGTCGCCGTTTTCAACATCGGGGCCAACGTCCGCTTCGGGATCAGGGAGACGACAGCGCGGGTATACCGTAAGGTCTGGGAAATGGCGGCCTTCGCAGGCTTCCTGATGGGGCGGGAGACCGCCCGCGTCATGACCCCGCGGCGCAAGGGCACGATCATCTTTACCGGTGCAACGGCTAGCGTCCGCGGCAGTGCGGGCTTTTCCGCCTTCGCCGGTGCCAAGTTCGCCTTGCGCGCCCTTGCGCAGTCCATGGCGAGGGAACTGGGGCCGCAGAACATCCACGTGGCCCACGTCGTCATCGACGGTGCGATCGATTCCAACTTCATCCGGGAGAATTTCCCCGATGTTGACCAGCGCCGCGCCGATGACGCGATCCTGAACCCCGATGCCATTGCAGCCAACTACGTGATGCTGCACAACCAGCCCCGTACCGCCTGGACCCATGAACTGGATCTGCGGCCCTGGAAAGAGACCTGGTAGGAGGACACATGGCAAACATTGAGTTCATCTTCGACTTCGGCAGCCCCAATGCCTACCTCACCCAAAAGGTGCTGCCCGGAATGGCAGCAGACGTGGGTGCGACTGTCAGCCATTCGCTGTGCCTGCTGGGAGGCATCTTCAAGCTGACCAACAACCAGGCCCCGATGATCGCCTTCGCCAAGATCGACAACAAGCTGAAGTACGAGCGGCTAGAATTCACCCGTTTTCTCAAGCGGCACGGATTGTCAGATTTCAATTGGAACCCTCATTTCCCGGTCACGACCGTTATCCTGATGCGCGGGGCCATCGTCGCCGAGGAGGAAGGAAAACTCGCCCCCTATATTGAGGCCGGTCTGAAGGCCATGTGGGAAGAGGGGGAGAACATGGCCGATCCCGAGACCTTTGCAACGGTGATGGACCGTCACGGGCTGGATGGGCAGCACTATCTGGCTCGGGCGCAGGAGCCCGGCATCAAGCAGAAGCTGATCGAGAACACCGATGCGGCCGTGGCCCGCGGCGTCTTCGGGGTGCCGACCTTCTTTGTCGGTGAGGAGATGTTTTTTGGCAAGGAACGGCTGGGGCAGGTGATTGAAGCGGCGGCCTCTTGAAGGCGCCGCAAGGCCATCCCATGTCCTCTTTGCGGCAGTCATGATCCATGGTTGACGTCCCGTGAAAATCCAAATAGTCAGCGCTATCTCGACTGAGAATCAAGTCGCAACGCGGGTCGCGCCTGCCTAGCGAGAGTACCTGATCAGCTTTGGCCCGACGGCATTCACCGCCTCGGGCTTATGTTGTGAAAAAAGGGTCTGGAATGACGGACCCGCAACGAAAAGGAATTGCACACGTGGCACGTATTGCCGGCGTAAATATCCCGACTGCAAAGCGGGTTCCCATCGCCCTCACCTATATCACCGGAATCGGCAACGCATCGGCCAAAGCCATCTGCGACGCCGTTGGCATCGAACAGAGCCGCCGGGTAAATGAACTCAGCGACACCGAAGTCCTGAAGATCCGCGAGCACATCGACGAGAACTTTACCGTCGAAGGCGATCTGCGCCGTGAAGTGCAGATGAACATCAAGCGCCTGATGGACCTTGGCTGCTACCGTGGCTTGCGCCACCGCCGCAACCTGCCCGTTCGCGGTCAGCGCACTCACACCAACGCTCGTACCCGCAAAGGCCCCGCAAAGGCCATTGCCGGTAAGAAGAAATAAGGGAGGGCTGACTCAATGGCACGCGATGCACGTCGGACCAAGCGTAAGGTCTCCAAGAATATTGCCGCAGGTGTGGCGCACGTGAATTCTTCGTTCAACAACACCAAGATCCTGATCTCGGACGTTCAGGGCAACGCAATCGCCTGGTCGTCTGCTGGCACCATGGGCTTCAAGGGTTCGCGGAAATCCACGCCCTACGCCGCCCAGATGGCCGCCGAGGACGCGGGCCGCAAGGCGCAGGAGCACGGTGTGAAGACGCTGGAAGTTGAAGTACAGGGCCCCGGTTCGGGACGTGAAAGCGCCCTGCGCGCCCTGGCCGCCGTTGGGTTCAACATCACGTCGATCCGTGACGTGACACCAATGGCCCACAACGGCTGCCGCCCCCCGAAGCGTCGCCGCGTTTAAGCGACCAGAATTATACCTGGGGCCGTGTCTTTTGCGCGGCCCCGTACCGCTTTTTGAAACCTCGAGCGTTTGTGCCCTTTGGACCATGAGGCGCAAACAGGAATGGAGGGACGCATGATCCACAAGAATTGGGCCGAATTGATCAAACCGCAGCAGCTTGACGTCAAACCGGGCAATGATCCGGCACGTCAGGCAACTGTGATGGCCGAACCGCTTGAGCGCGGTTTTGGACTGACCATGGGTAACGCGCTGCGCCGCGTCCTCATGTCCTCGCTGCAGGGTGCAGCGATCACGTCCGTGCAGATCGACAATGTTCTGCACGAGTTTTCTTCCGTTGCCGGTGTGCGTGAAGACGTCACCGACATCATCCTGAACCTCAAGGGCGTTTCCATTCGCATGGAAGTCGAAGGGCCGAAGCGTCTTTCGATTTCAGCGAAAGGCCCCGGTGTTGTCACCGCTGGCGACATTTCCGAGAGCGCGGGGATCGAGATTCTGAATCGCGACCACGTGATCTGCCACCTCGATGACGGGGCGGATGTCTACATGGAACTGACGGTCAACACCGGCAAGGGCTATGTATCGGCTGACAAGAACAAGCCAGAAGATGCGCCCATCGGTCTGATCCCGATCGACGCGATCTATTCGCCGGTCAAGAAGGTTTCCTACGACGTTCAGCCGACCCGTGAGGGTCAAGTGCTCGATTATGACAAACTGACCATGAAGGTTGAAACAGACGGATCTATCACGCCGGACGATGCCGTGGCCTTCGCCGCACGCATCCTGCAGGACCAGCTGGGCATTTTCGTCAACTTCGACGAACCTGAATCCGCCTCCCGCGCGGACGAGGACGACGGGCTGGAGTTCAACCCGCTGCTGCTCAAGAAGGTGGACGAGCTGGAACTTTCGGTGCGTTCGGCCAACTGCCTGAAGAACGACAACATCGTCTACATCGGTGATCTGATCCAGAAGACCGAAGCAGAGATGCTGCGCACGCCGAACTTCGGCCGCAAATCCCTGAACGAGATCAAGGAAGTGCTGTCTGGCATGGGTCTGCATCTTGGCATGGATGTCGAGGACTGGCCGCCGGACAACATAGAGGACCTGGCGAAGAAGTTTGAAGACAATTTTTAAGCCTGTGAACACGCGCCCTTTCTAGGGTGCGTGTTCACACGCACCGCGACCGGGCAATCGCCCCAAGGAGAGCCGGTGACACGCATCACCTGCCGGACAAAGCAAAAACGCCCGTAGAGGGCACCAGACTGGAGTAAAGAAAATGCGTCACGCACGTGGATACCGCCGCCTGAACCGCACACATGAGCACCGCAAGGCGCTCTGGGCAAACATGGCTGGCTCGCTCATCGAACATGAGCAGATCAAGACAACCCTGCCCAAGGCAAGGGATCTGCGCCCGATCATCGAAAAGATGATCACCCTGGCCAAGCGGGGCGACATTCACGCCCGCCGTCAGGCCGCAGCCAAGCTCAAGCAGGACGAATATGTGTCCAAGCTCTTTGATGTGCTTGGTCCGCGTTACAAGGACCGTCAGGGCGGTTACGTCCGCATCCTCAAGGCCGGGTTCCGGTACGGTGACATGGCCCCCATGGCGATCATCGAATTCGTGGACCGTGACCGCGATGCCAAGGGCGCTGGCGACAAGGCCCGCCTGGAAGCGGAAGAGAACGCGGAATAACCACTTTGCGCTTTCGGCAAAGAGAAAGCTCCGCTTTTTGCGGAGCTTTTTTTTTTGCGGTAGGTCTGGGATTCTCTTGGCAAAAAGGAGCGCGGTGTTGCGCATCGCTTCTGCGGCTCGCATATCTTGATGTCATGAGACCTTTTCTGATTGTCCTTTTCCTGATGGCCGCACCCCTCTTCGCGCAGCAGGTGCCCACTTCGGCCGCGCAAATGCAGCTCAGCTTTGTGCCGCTCGTGAAAGAAGCCGCGCCTGCGGTCGTCAACATCTATGCCAAGATCATGGCCGAGCCGCGCCGCACACCGCTGCAAAGCGATCCTTTCTTTGAACGCTTCTTCCGCGACCCCTTCGCTGAAAAGCCAAGGGTACAGAACTCCCTCGGCTCGGGCGTGATCCTGTCGGAAGACGGTATCGTCGTTTCAAACTACCACGTTGTCGGCATGGCGACGGAGATCCGCGTGGTGCTGAATGATCGGCGCGAATTTACAGCCCGCGTGCTTCTGGGCGACGAAGAGGCTGACCTGGCCCTTCTCCAGATCGAGGCGGAGACGCCGCTGCCCTACCTCCCCCTGCGCGACAGCGAAACAGTTGAAGTTGGCGAACTGGCGCTGGCCATCGGCAATCCCTTTGGCGTGGGTCAGACAGTCAGCAGCGGCATTGTCTCGGGGCTCGCCCGGTCGAGGACGGGGGGTAATCACAGCGGGCTGGGGTATTTCATCCAGACCGATGCACCGATCAATCCGGGGAATTCGGGCGGTGCCCTGATCGATATGGCCGGGCGGCTCATCGGGATAAACACTTCCATTCTCACCCGTTCGGGCGGCTCCAACGGTATCGGGTTCGCGATCCCGGCCGATCTGGTCGCCGCCTTTGTGGAGCAGGCCCGCACGGGCGCCACGGCCTTTGGCAGACCCTGGGCCGGTATCGCGGGCCAGCCGGTGGATGCGGATATGGCGGGGCCACTCGGGCTGGACCGGCCCGGTGGTGTGATCGTGTCGGGCGTGCATCAGGCAAGCCCCTTCCGCGCCGCAGGGCTCCAGGTGGGCGACGTTATCGTCGCGGTGGATGGCCAGCCCGTGAACACGCCAGCCGAGATGGTCTATCGCATGTCCGTCGCGGGGCTGGGCAAGACCGCGCGCGTGACCAGGATCAGAGGGGGCGAGGTGCAGGAGATCGAAGTCGCCTTGATTGCAGCGCCCGATCAGCCACCGCGCATGCTGCTGGAACTGGGGGAACGGACCCTCCTGCCGGGCCTGCAGGTCGCCCGGATCAATCCGGCCGTGATCGCCGAGATGAATCTGCCGCTGGAAGCGCTTGGCGTGGTGGTCACGGAGCCGGGGCGTTTTGGGCGGCGGGTGGGCCTGCGCAGGGGGGACATCATCCTGGCGATCAACGGCATAGAGATTTCCGAAACGGATGAGGCGGCCGCGTTTTTTTCTGGGCAGGTCCGGCGGTTCGAACTGGTCGTGCAACGGGGCACCCGCCGCTCCATCCTGCGGTTCCGGGCCTGATGGCGGATCTTTTCGATAGCGATGAGGCGCCGCCGGACAGCGCGCCACGGCCGCTCGCGGACAGGCTGCGCCCCCGCAAACTGTCCGAGGTCATTGGCCAGGCGCAGGTTCTGGGGACGGACGCACCCCTCACGGTAATGCTCTCATCCGGCGCACTGTCATCGCTCATCTTCTGGGGGCCGCCGGGTGTAGGCAAAACGACCATCGCACGGCTTCTGGCTGATGAGACAGATCTGCACTTCGTCCAGATCAGCGCCATCTTTTCCGGCGTGCCTGAGCTGCGGCGGGTCTTCGAGGCTGCCAAACAGCGCCGCGCGCAGGGTAAGGGCACGCTGCTTTTCGTCGATGAAATCCACCGGTTCAACAAGGCCCAGCAGGACGGGTTCCTGCCCCATATGGAAGACGGCACGATTCTTCTGGTGGGGGCCACGACCGAGAACCCCAGCTTTGAACTTAACGCCGCCCTTCTGAGCCGTGCGCAGGTGCTGGTGCTGGAACGGCTGGACCTTGCCGATCTGGAGCACCTTGCCCAGCGGGCCGAGCGGGAGTTGGACAAGGCACTTCCCCTCGACGGTCCCGCGCGTGAGGCCTTGCTGGAGATGGCCGACGGCGACGGGCGCGCGCTGCTCAATCTGGTTGAGCAGATCATGGCCTGGAAGGTGGAGGGCAAGCTTGACAGACAGGCGCTCGCCGCCCGGCTGATGCGGCGGGCGGCGCATTATGACAAGTCGGGCGATGCCCACTACAACCTCATCTCCGCGCTCCACAAGTCTGTGCGCGGGTCGGATCCGGACGCGGCGCTTTATTGGTTTGCCCGGATGCTCGAAGGCGGGGAGGATCCGCGCTATCTTGCCCGCCGCATCACCCGGATGGCGGTTGAGGATATCGGCCTTGCCGATCCCCAGGCCCAGGCGATCTGTTTACAAAGTTGGGAAACCTACGAGCGGCTGGGCAGTCCGGAAGGCGAACTGGCCCTGGCGCAGGCCCTTACCTATCTTGCGCTGGCCCCGAAATCGAACGCCGGATACGTGGCCTACAAGGGCGCGCGAAAGGCGGCGAAACAGACCGGGTCCGAGCCGCCGCCGAAACATATCCTGAATGCGCCGACCAAGATGATGAAGGAACAGGGATACGGTGCCGGTTATGCCTATGATCATGATGCGGAGGAGGGGTTTTCGGGACAGAATTACTTCCCCGAAGGCATGAAACGCCCGGTACTCTATGCCCCGGTGGAGCGTGGGTTTGAGCGCGAGTTGAAGAAACGGCTCGACTATTTTGCCAAGCTGCGGGTCAGACGCGGGGAGGATTAGGGGCCCGGCAGGGGCCCCACACAACCAAGCCTCACAAACTTGACATTCCCCCTACAAAGCCCGACAGACCGGCCATGTTTTCAACCACGCTTCTTGTCGCTCTCGGCGGTGCCATCGGTGCCGCGCTGCGGTTCCTGTCGGGCACCGCTATGCTGCGCCTCACAGGCCCGCAGGAATTTCCGCTGGCAATCCTGACGGTCAACGTCATCGGTTCCTTTCTGATGGGCCTTTTCGTGGTCGCGGCGGCCCAGCGGGGCCTGACACACTTCAACCCCTTCGTGATGACAGGGATCCTGGGGGGCTTTACCACCTTTTCGGCTTTCTCCCTCGAAACCGTTACCTTGATGGAACGGGGAGCGACGGGGGCCGCAATGCTTTATGTGATCGGTTCGGTGGTTTTGTCGGTGGGGGGGCTGATGCTGGGTCTCTGGATCGCACGGGGGATCTTTGCATGAGCCGCGTTCAAACACTCACAGTCGAAGAGGGGGATGCCGATCAGCGGCTGGACCGCTGGTTCAAGCGCATCTTCCCGCACGTGCCTCAGGGCCGGATCGAAAAGATGTGCCGCAAGGGCGAGATCCGCGTGGATGGTGGTCGCGTAAAGGGGTCGACCCGTCTTGAGGCGGGCCAACAGGTGCGTATCCCGCCGCTGCCCGAAGGGGCGGCACCAGCGCCGCAGAAGCGCACCGAGGTATCCCAGGCGGACGCCAAGTTCATCC
This sequence comes from Sulfitobacter sp., assembly GCA_013002405.1. Classification (GTDB taxonomy): domain Bacteria; phylum Pseudomonadota; class Alphaproteobacteria; order Rhodobacterales; family Rhodobacteraceae; genus Sulfitobacter. Next base: position 10,537 of record JABDKA010000140.1, read on the forward strand.
GCAGCTGCGTCATCTATCGTGACGACCATGTCATCGCGCTCAACAAGCCGCCGGGCCTTGCGGTGCAGGGCGGATCGGGCCAGGGAGAGCGGCACGTCGATGCCCTGTCAGAGGCACTGATGTTCGATCTGGAGGAGAAGCCGCGGCTGGTCCACAGGCTCGACAAGGATACTTCCGGCGTTCTTCTTCTGGCCCGCACGCGTCAGGCTGCCAAGGCACTGACAGCCGCCATGCGGCACCGGGAAACGCGCAAGATCTACTGGGCGCTGGTGGCCGGTGTGCCCACCCCCTACCTCGGAGAGATCAAGTACGGCCTGGTCAAGGCCGGGGGTCATGGCAGGGGCGGGGAGGGCGAAAAGATGATCGCCGTCCATCCCCGCGATATCGAAAATACACCGGGCGCAAAGCGCGCTCATACGCTTTATGCGACGCTCTACCGCGTGGCCTCTCGCGCGGCCTGGGTTGCCATGGAACCGGTGACAGGCCGCACCCACCAGTTGCGCGCCCACATGGCTGAGATCGGTCATCCGATCATCGGGGATGGCAAGTATGGCGGTTCGGGGCAGGAAAACCTGGGCGATGGCTGGGGCGCGCAACTGGGTGGTATTATCTCGAAAAAGCTGCACCTGCACGCCCGCATGATGCGCTTTGAACATCCCGAGACGCGCAAGATCATCACCGTGACGGCGGAACTGCCAGAGCATATGGCCCAGAGCTGGGAAACATTCGGCTGGACCGAGGACCTGGCGGAGGAAGACCCCTTCGAGGCCGTGCAATGAACGCGGACCTGAAGCTGGTGATCTTCGACGTGGACGGCACCCTGGTGGACAGTCAGGGCGACATCGTCGCTGCGATGGCGGCGGCCTTTGCCGCCGTGGACGCCGAACCGCCGAACCGGCAGACTTTGCTGGGGGTCGTCGGTCTGTCCTTGGATGTGATCTTTCCCCACTTGCGTCCCGATCTGAATGCGGCGGCTCATGCCCGCATGGAAGCGGCCTACAAGGAGGCCTACATGGAATTGCGGGCACAGGCGGGCGCTGCGCAGTCATCCCCGCTTTACCCCGGTGCGCTGGAGGTCCTTCGGGCGCTGCAGTCCCGGCCGGAGGTTCTGTTGGGCGTGGCGACGGGCAAGTCGAAGCGGGGTCTGGACAAGCTGATCGCGGGGCACGGGCTGGAGGGGCTCTTCATCACCCAGCAGGTCGCGGATTTCCACCCCTCGAAACCCCATCCGTCGATGCTGCATCAGGCCATGAGCGATGCAGGGGTGGAGCCGCACCAGGCGGTGATGATTGGCGACACGCGTTTTGACATGGAGATGGCAGCCGCTGCAGGCATCCCCGGGATCGGCGTCAGTTGGGGCTATCATCCGCGCAGCGCCCTGTCGGATGCGCTCCGGATCATTGACAGCTTCGACGCACTTCACCCAGCGCTGGACGAGATTTGGAGTGCCGCCGCATGAGCGAATGGAAGGCAAAACGGTTTTGGAAAGAGGCCCGCGTGATTGCGGTCAACAAAGGGTTCACGGTTGAACTGGACGGAAGGTCCATCAAGACCCCTGCCAAGCGCCCCCTCATTCTGCCCACCGCCCCGATGGCCGAGTTGGTGGCGGAAGAGTGGGATGCGCAGGAAGACCTGATCAAGCCCCAGACCATGCCCGCGACCAAGACCGCTAATGCAGCCATCGACAAGGTGGCGACGCAGCATGCGGAGGTGGCGGATATGCTGGCGGCCTACGGGGATGCCGATTTGCTCTGCTACCGGGCGGATCACCCCGAGGGGCTGGTTGCCCGGCAATCGGAGCATTGGGATCCGCTTCTCGACTGGGCTGCCGAACGGCTTGGCGCGCGATTGGAGCCACGGGCAGGGGTCATGCACGCGCCGCAGGACCCTGAGGCCCTGAGAACCCTACGGGACCGCACCCATGCCCAGAACGCGTTTGAACTGGCCGCTTTCCACGATCTGGTCAGCCTCTCAGGCTCGCTCATCATCGGATTTGCTGCGACACATGACATCAGACCGGTTGAGGCGCTCTGGGACATTTCGCGGCTGGATGAGTCCTGGCAGGCCGAGCAATGGGGCAAAGATGAGGAAGCCGAGGCGATGGCAGCCGTGAAAAAAGCTGGCTTTTTGCACGCTGCGCGTATGTTCACCCTTTGTCGCGCCGACTGATGCATCGCACTGCTCAAGGGTCCGTCGTCGAACCCTAAACTGGAGCCAAATCGGCCTCTTTTCGGACTGTGGCCCTTGACGTTTAACGGTAAATCCGCCCAAACTGAGCGCCACTGAACGGGGGTGTCCCCTGTGAAGTATCGCCTCCGATGTCACCAACGACGTCGGTATCACCGCCCTAAACGTGGCGGACTATCAGGAAGAGGTAAAAATGAAAAAATCTGTACTTTTTGGCGCTCTGACAGTTGCCGGGCTCGCAGCGGGTGCTGCAGCGGCTGGCACACTCGACGACGTAAAAGCACGCGGCAAGCTGAACTGCGGTGTCACCACCGGTCTGGTCGGCTTTGCTGCGCCTGACGCCAATGGCGAATGGAAGGGCTTTGACGTTGCCGTGTGCCGCGCGGTTGCCGCGGCTGTTCTGGGTGACCCCTCCGCCGTCGAATTCGTTCCCACCACCGGCAAGACACGCTTTACCGCGCTGGCTTCCGGCGAAATCGACATGCTGGCACGTAACACCACCTGGACCTTCTCCCGTGACGTCGACCTCAAGTTCGAATTCACAGGTGTGAACTACTACGACGGTCAGGGCTTCATGGTGCCCAAGGAACTTGGCGTTTCCTCGGCCAAGGACCTGGACGGCGCGACCGTCTGCATCCAGACCGGCACCACGACCGAGCTGAATCTCGCGGACTTCTTCCGCGCTAACAACATCAGCTACGAGCCCGTGCCGATTGAAACCAATGCCGAAGCGCAGCAGCAGTACCTGGCTGGCGCATGCGACGTTTACACCACGGACGCCTCCGGTCTGGCGGCAACACGTGCGACCTTCGAAAACCCCGGTGAACACATCCTGTTGCCCGAGATCGTCTCGAAAGAGCCGCTCGGCCCGCTGGTCCGTCACGGTGACAACGAATGGGCTGACGTAGTCCGCTGGACCCTGAACGCGCTGATCACGGCCGAAGAGCTGGGTGTGTCCTCTGCCAACGTCGCGGAAATGGCGTCCTCCACCAACAACCCCGAAGTGGCCCGCCTGCTGGGCACCGAAGGTGAGCTGGGCTCAATGTTGGGTCTGGAGGCCGATTGGGCGAAGCGCGCAATCGAAACCCAGGGCAACTATGGTGAGATCTTTGCCAAGAACATCGGCGAAGAAACCCCCATCGGCCTGTCGCGTGGTCTGAACGCACAGTGGACCGACGGCGGCCTGCTTTATAGCCCGCCCTTCCGCTAAGAACCAAAGCCAGAGGGCGCGGATCATTCCGCGCCCTCTGAGCATCTAAGCCAATACACTTTTCTGGTACGGGCATCTCAAGATGCCAATCTTAAGATACGGCCAGGACAACGGGGATACAAAGATGTCGACAACCACCGACCCTCAAGGGGGGACGTTCCGGCTATCCATGCTGTTGAACGATACGCGTTATCGCTCCATGACATTGCAGGCCATCGCCGCTATCGTTTTGGCACTTGCGCTGCTTTACCTCTATTCGAACCTCGCGGCCAACCTGCGCGCCGCCGGATTGAACATCTCTTTCGCCTTCCTGGGCAGCCCTGCGGGCTATGACATCAACCAGACGCTTATCGACTACAACAGTCAGTCGACAAACCTGCGCGCCGCCGTTGTCGGTGTCCTCAACACGCTGCTGGTCGCCTTTCTGGCCTGTGTGACCGCGACGGTCTTTGGCGTGCTGGCGGGTGTTCTGCGCCTGTCGAACAACTGGTTGGTCAGCAAGCTGATGGCCTTCTACGTTGAAATCTTCCGCAACATCCCGGTCCTCATCTGGATCGTCATCATCTTCACGATCATGATTGCCGTCCTTCCCGGGCCGCGCGCCTTCCGGGGCGACGATGCTACATCTTCCATGCTTTTTGACCTCTTTGCCTTCACCAACCGCGGCGTCTATGTCCCCGGACCCTACTTCACCCGCGGCATCGGTGGAGAAGGCGGCAGCATCATCAACTGGCTTCTCGTCATCGTCGTTCTGGTCGGGTCGCTATTCGCCACGCGGGCGGTAACGGCGCGCGCCAACAACATCCAGGCGGCTACCGGTGTCCGGCCAAAAACGCTCTGGACCAACCTGGCGATCTGGTTCGTTCCGATCATTGCCCTGCTCTTCATCCTTGGCCTCAGCTGGGATGTGCCAGCGTTGAAGGGCTTCAACTTCGCCGGTGGCATCAAGGTGGGCGGTCCGCTGATCGCGCTCTGGTTCGCCCTATCGATCTACACCGGTGCCTTCATCGCCGAAAACGTACGTGCGGGCATCCAGGCTGTCTCCAAGGGCCAGACCGAGGCCGCCTCGGCCCTGGGACTGCGTCCCAACCGCGTGATGAGCCTTGTCGTCCTGCCCCAGGCCTTGCGGGTGATCATTCCGCCGCTGATCTCGCAATACCTCAACATCACCAAGAACTCCTCTCTGGCGATTGCGGTGGGCTATGCCGACATCACGGCGACACTTGGCGGCATCACCCTGAACCAGACCGGGCGCGCCATCGAATGCGTGCTGCTGCTGATGCTATTCTATCTGGTGATCTCGCTGCTCATTTCGGCGTTCATGAACGTCTACAACAATTCAATGAAACTGAAGGAGCGCTGATATGTCTGATGCACATGCACATTCGGTCGCTTTCGTCCGCGAGACCTCGCTCCCTCCCGCGCCGCCCCCCGTGGCGGAAACCGGGATCGTCAAATGGCTGCGCGAGAACCTCTTTGCAACCTGGGCCAATGGCCTGCTGACCGTTGCGTCGCTCTACGTCATCTATTTGATCCTGTCGGCGACGATGCCCTGGTTTTTCAACGGGGTCTGGATTGCGTCCAGCCTTGCGGAATGCCGGGAGATCCTCGATGGGACGACAGGCGGCTGCTTTGCCGTGCTGACGGAGCGGTGGAACCAATTGCTGTTCGGCTTCACCTATCCCAATGAGCTTTACTGGCGTCCGTCACTGGCCTTTGTGATGCTTTTCGCAGCCCTCGCGCCGGTGCTGTTCTTTGACCTGCCGCGCAAGCTGCTGATCTTCACGGGACTCTATCCATTCATTGCCTACTGGTTGATCTGGGGTGGCTCGATCCTCGTTCCGCTCTTCGCCCTCGTCGGCTTTATCGTCGGTTATGTGGTCTATGTTCGCCTCGAAAAGACCAGTTTCGCCGCTGGTTTCTTTGGCGGAGTTGGGGCGGCCCTCGTGACCTGGGCTATCGGTGGCTACATAACGCCTTTCCTGTCCGGTGTGCTGGCGCTGGAGGCTGTCCCCAGCCGTAACATGGGCGGCTACATGCTGAACATGATGCTTGGCGTGACCTGCGTGTCACTGTCGCTGCCCATCGGCATTGCCTTGGCCCTGGGCCGTCAGTCCTCCATGCCGCTGATCAAGTGGATCTGCGTTATATTCATCGAGTTCGTGCGCGGCGTCCCGCTGATTACGCTCTTGTTTGTGGCAAACGTGATGCTGGCCTACTTCTTCCCGCCAGGCACCGGTGTTGACCTGTTCCTGAGGGTGGTGATCATGATCACGCTCTTCTCCTCGGCCTATATCGCCGAGGTGATCCGTGGCGGCCTTGCCGCCCTGCCAAAGGGCCAGTACGAGGCGGCGGATTCGCTGGGGCTCGATTATCCGCAAGCAATGCGGCTGATCATCCTGCCTCAGGCGCTGAAGATCTCCATCCCCGGCATCGTGAACATCGCGGTGGGCCTCTTCAAGGATACGACGCTCGTCTCGGTCATCTCGATGTTCGACATCCTCGGTATGATCCGTGGTCCGATCCTCGCCTCGACCGACTGGAACGGTGTCTACTGGGAGCTGTTGGGCTTTGCCTGCGTCGTCTTCTTCGTTGTTTGCTACTCCATCTCACAATACTCGCAGTGGCTGGAACGCCGCCTTGCGACTGACCACCGTTAAGAAAGGGCTGTAACATGGCCGACACTGCACAGATGAAAGTATCCGACGAAGTCGCGATCGCTATTCAAAGCATGAACAAATGGTACGGGGCCTTCCACGTGCTGCGTGACATCGACCTGACGGTTTACCGGGGGGAGCGGATCGTGATCTGCGGGCCTTCCGGCTCCGGCAAGTCGACGCTGATCCGCTGCATCAACGCGTTGGAAGAGCATCAGAAGGGCTCAATCGAGGTGGATGGCACGCTCCTGTCTTCGGACCTCAAGAACATCGACAAGATCCGGTCAGAGGTCGGCATGTGCTTTCAGCACTTCAACCTCTTCCCGCATCTGACGATCCTTGAGAACTGTACGCTGGCCCCGATCTGGGTGCGCAAAACGCCCAAGAAAGAGGCCGAGGAAACCGCGATGCATTTCCTCAAGAAGGTGAAAATCCCCGAGCAGGCGGACAAGTATCCGGGTCAGCTTTCGGGGGGTCAGCAGCAGCGTGTGGCGATTGCCCGTTCGCTCTGCATGCGCCCGCGCATCATGCTCTTCGATGAGCCCACCTCGGCGCTTGACCCGGAAATGATCAAGGAAGTGCTCGACACGATGATCGAGCTGGCCGAAGAGGGCATGACCATGCTCTGCGTCACGCACGAGATGGGCTTTGCCCGCCAGGTGGCGAACCGGGTGATCTTTATGGACGAAGGTCAGATCGTGGAGCAGAATGAACCCGAGGAGTTCTTCAACAACCCCAAGTCGCCCCGGACGCAGCTCTTCCTGAGCCAGATACTGGGTCACTAAGCGGACCGCAGTCCCGGAACAGGTCCGGGACTTCGTTTCTCAAGCTAAAGCTCGCGCGGCACGATAAAGTGCCGCGCTTTTGCTTTTCCCCATCCGGCTTGCGCCCAGTCGTCAATCTCGAACTCCGCCACCAGGGTCGCACAGGTGGGATAGCGGCTGAATTGCGGGTGATCGGGCGGGGCCTGCAGCACCGCTTCCGCGCACCACCCGATGCCGGGATTGTGGCCCAGCATCAGCACCCTGTTGCCGGTCGCACCACGCATGATCTTGAGCAGATCATCGTGCGTGGCGAGGTAGAGGGCGCGGGAAAAGGTCGTCGGAATTCCCTCTGGCAGGTCCAGTCGCAATAGCGTCTCCCGCGTCCGCATGGCGTCCGAACAGAGGACTTCGTCGGGCACCAGATCTTGCTTGCGCAGCCAGTCCCCCAGAGCCGTAGCCGCCCGCCGTCCGCGCGGATTGAGCGGGCGGGCGTGATCGCTGCCCGCGCCCGCGGACCAGTCGGATTTGGCATGCCGCATCAAAATCAGCTGTTTCATCAGGAGGCTCCTTTGAACTGCGCCATGTGGTAGGCCGATTGTACGGGAAGGCGGCCGTACATTTGCGAGACCGGGCAGGACCGGCGCACGCCGCAGCCATTGGAGAGGCTTTCCCCCCCGCCCGGTGTGCCAAGATAGGCCTTGCAGGCGGCAACGTCATACCCCTCAGCCGTAAGCGCGCCGATCGGGCAAGCCGTCCGGCAGGGCTGGTCGGCGCAGCTTAGGCAGGGGGAGGGGGGTGGTTTCGGCGGGTCGATCCGTTGAGGCAGCGCGAGTGCGCCCCGGAAAGAAACGAAGAGTCCCGCAACATCGTGCACCAGAAAGTTGACGGGAGAGGCATGGATGCGCCCCGTGCGCAGTGCCCAAGTGTAGAAGGGGTGATAGGGCGGCCCGCCGAAGGGATAGAAAGGGATCGCCCCGATCCGGTCCGCCCAGGCCCCGATGACCCGTTCGGACCAGCGATCCACAGGGTCAGGCGAACGATCGTTCCATTCAGGGCTTTGCGTGAAAGCGGCCCAGAAGCCAGGTTCGTCCGGGCCCAGCATCAGAAGCGTCCCGGCCCCTTCAAGGCCCGTGTCCCCATCGGTCGGGTGAAAGCCGCCAAGGATGGAAAGGTGAAGCGCCTGCGCTTCTTCCTGAAGCGCGGCAAGGTTCATCCCTTGCGGATGATGCTACCTGCACCATGCTCCGTGAACAGCTCAAGCAGGCAAGCGTTGGGGGCGCGCCCGTCCAGGATCACCGCAGCACGGGTGCCGCCCTCCAGTGCGTCCAAAGCCGTTTGCACCTTGGGGATCATCCCACCTGCGATGGTGCCTTCAGCGATCATGTCGTTGATCTGGCTGGCCGTCAGTTCGGTCAGAACTTCGCCGTCACCATCCTTCACCCCCGCCACATCCGTCAGCAGCAGCAGGCGATCCGCCTTGAGGGCAGCGGCGATGGCGCCCGCAGCGGTATCGCCGTTGATGTTGAAGGTCTCGCCTTCCCGACCCATACCGAGAGGTGCGATCACCGGTATGATCCCCTTTTCCGCCAGGTCCCGCAGCAGGCGGGGGTTCACGTCCGTCGGCTTGCCCACAAGGCCCAGAGCGGGATCTTCGGGGTCACAGACAATCAGCCCGCTGTCCTTGCCAGACAGACCCACAGCGCGGCCCCCCTGTTCCGAGATGGCCTGCACGATCCGCGCGTTGACCAGGCCAGAGAGCACCATCTCGACCACTTCCATGGTGGCCGCGTCGGTGACGCGCTTGCCGTTCACGAACTCCGACTTGATATCAAGCCTTTTGAGCATGTCGTTGATCATCGGGCCACCGCCGTGGACGATGACGGGGTTCACCCCGATCTGGCGCATCAGGGTGACGTCGCGGGCGAATTCGTCCATCGCCTCATCACTGCCCATGGCGTGCCCGCCCAGCTTGATGACCACCGTCGCATCCGCATAGCGCTGCAGATAGGGCAAGGCCTGGCTGAGGGTCCGGGCGGTAGCGATCCAGTCGCGGTTCATGTCCTGCTTTCTCACGGTCTATTCCAAGGTTGCGATGATGGCACGCAAGGTGGGAATGCCCCAGCCCTTTTCGGAGCTGGTGACGATGATTTCGGGATAGGCGGCAGGGTGTTTCGACAGGGCTGTGCGTACCTGGTCCAGCACCTTTTCCCGCTCCTTTTCCTTGACCTTGTCGGCCTTGGTAAGAACCACCTGAAAGGTCACGGCAGCGCTGTCCAGAAGGCTGAGGATCTCATCATCCACCTTCTTGACCCCGTGCCGCGCGTCGATCAGCACGAAGGCGCGGCGCAGGGTTTGGCGGCCCTGCAGATACTGTTTGAGCAGGCGCTGCCATTTTTCGACCACCGGGAGGGGCGCGTTGGCGTAGCCATAGCCGGGCAGATCGACAAGGTAGTGGCTGTCCCCTGCCGTGAAGAAGTTGATCTCCTGCGTGCGGCCCGGTGTGTTGGAGGCGCGCGCCAGTGCCTTCATGCCGGTCAACGCGTTGATCAGTGTCGACTTGCCGACGTTCGAGCGGCCGGCAAAGCAAACCTCCATCCGGTCAGGTTCGGGCAGGCCCGACATGGCAACGACACCTTTGACGAAGGTCGTCTCACCGGCAAAAAGCTTGCGGCCCGCCTCCAGCTCTGGCGCGTCGGGCTCTTCGGCGGTGGGGAAGGGGAGCGAGCTCATGTGCGCTTTGCCTCATCGCCCAGACAGACTGTGCCACCTTCGATCACGCGGGCGTAGACGCCGAAGTTGAGATGTCCGAAAGACCGTTCAAGCGTGCCGGTCGTGTCTGCGTCCCGCGCCCCCGTGTGGGGGTTCGCAGTGGTGTGGGCGCAACGTTCAATCGGCTCTTCCACACGCAGCAGGGCGCCGCCAATGCGGATTTCTTCCCCCATCCAGTCAAACTCCTCCCAGGGGGCGGCGCCCTCGATCCAGATGTTGCCACGCCAGCGCTCGGGCTCCAGGAACCCGCCCATGGCCTGGGCCACTGCATTGTGTGAGGCCGTGGTCATGATCGAGATGGAGGGAAAAGCGCTGTCGGTCATGCCTCGCTGGCCCGCGCTTACGATGCCGGTCGGCCGGGCGCGGTTTTCGGGGCAAAGGGGGGCGATCCATTTGAGGAAAGCCGCCTGTCCCTCTGCATCATCAGGCGCAAAGGTCAGTTCTCCAAGGTCCTGGTGGGTCAGCGTGATGGTTCGTGCCGCCTCGTCCAGCCTGGCCCAGAGACCGGCCAGTCCGGGCGTTCGCGTGCCGATCATGAAATTGTGGCAAGAGACCCATTCTGTCCCTTGGGCATTGGCCTTGCTGGCCTCGTGTGTCACGGCCCAGGTCCGATCCCAGGGCATAGTCTGGTTGTAGAGCAGATCGACGCTCTCGATGCTCTCCCGCCCGTGGCTCTTTATCGGGTGGCGGAAGAGAGCGGAGACCCGCATCACTTCCCGCCTTTTTTCGCGGGTGCCTTTGCATCATTGGCCGCCTTGGGCTTGCGTTTGAAGCTCGATCTGATGTTCCCCAGCAGGTCCGGTTTGTAGCCCTGACTGCGCATGATCAGGTACTGTTGGGTAAAGGTGATGGTGTTGTTGGCGATCCAGTAGACGACCAGTCCGCTGGCAAAGCCGCCCAGCATGAACATGAAGACCCAGGGCATCCAGGCAAAGATCATCTGCTGCGTGGGATCGGTAGGGGCGGGGTTCAGCTTTTGCTGCAGCCACATGGAGATACCGAGAAGAAGCGGCAGGATGCCGATGAAAATCAGCGCCATGAAGCTGGTCGGTTCCGGTGCGGCGTTGGGCAAAAGGCCCCAGAGATTGATGATGGAGGTCGGATCGGGCGCGGAAAGATCCTGGAAAGGGCCGAACCATGGCGAGTGGCGCAGTTCGATCGTGACGAAGATCACCTTGTAGAGCGAGAAGAAGATCGGGATCTGCAATAGGATTGGCAGACAGCCTGCGGCGGGGTTCACCTTTTCCTTCTTGTAAAGCTCCATCATCCCTTGCTGCATCTTCTGGCGGTCATCACCGGCCGCCTCCTTCAGCTTCTCCATCTGGGGCTGAAGCTCCTTCATCTTCGCCATGGAGACGTAGCTCTTGTAGGCCAGCGGGAAGAGGATCGCTTTGATGATGAGCGTGAGGCCGATGATGGCCCAGCCCATGTTGCCAATGAGCTTGTTGAGCTCATGCAGCAGCCAGAAGATCGGCTTGGTGAGGAAGAAGAACCAGCCCCAGTCGATGGAGTCGATGAACTTGGTCACACCCTTGGATTCATAATCTCGCAAGATCGCCCACTCCTTGGCCCCTGCGAAGAACTGGGTCTCGACGCTGGCGGTGGTTCCGGCGGCGACACTCTGCGTGGGCAGGCGGGTGACGGCGCGGTAGACATCGCTGCGCGGCTCGTAGGTCAGGGCCTGGTCAAAGGTCTGGCCGCCGCCGGGGATCAGGATGGCCTGCCAGAAGTGGTCGGTAAAGCCGATCCAGCCTTCGGCGACGTCCTCCTTCACAATGGCCTGCCGACCCCAGGTGGGGTTCACCTCGGCCTCGGCGATGTCGTCCCAGTCGGTTTCGGCCAACTCTCCGTCGGCGATGGCGACGGCACCTTCGTGCAGGATGAAGAAGTTCTTAAGATCGTCTGGTTCGGTGTGCTGTACGATCATGCCGTAGGGGGCCAGCGTCACCGGGGCATCGCCGTTGTTGGTCACGGACTGGGTCAGCGTGAACATATAGTCTTTGTCCACCGCGATGGTCCGGCCGAAGGTCTGGCCCACACCGTTGTCCCAACTCAGCGTGATGGGGCTGTCGACACCCAGCGTCTCGCCCGCAGTAAGGGCCCAGGGTGTGTCGGGGCCTGGCACTGCGTCTGGCGCGATGCCGTTGCCGGCAGCCCAGCCCTGCAGGGCATAGTAGGCATCGACCGTGCCTTGGGGGGAGAGCATGGTGACGATGGGCGCGTCTTCGTCGAGGGTCGTGCGATAGTCCTTTAGCCGCAGATCGTCAATCCGTCCGCCGGTCAGGGAAACGGACCCGGTCAGGCGCGGTGTCTCGATCACGACGCGGGGCGCGTCGGCAATGCTGTCGGTGACGGTGGTATCGCTGCTCTGCAGGTTCGGCGCGGCAGCGTCTGCCGGGGCCGCCGGTACGGCTGCCTCGTTCTGGGCGGCGGGGGTCAGATCGCCTTCAAGGGGGGCTTCGGCTTCAGGGGGCGGAAAAAGCACGAACCAAGCCAAAATCACGACAAAGCTGAGCGCTGTCGCAAGGATGAGATTCTTATTCTGTTCGTCCATGGGGACTGCCACCTGATGTCTTTGAGAAGCTTTGGTGGGTTGAACAGAGTGCGACCTGAAAGGTCAAGCAGATTCAGGTCAATTGTGACCGGTCGAAGCGCTTCCGGCCTGCGGTTTGCTTGGGTTTGGCGCGACGCGGGCCTCACTGCGGCATCGGGCAAAGCAGCGACCTGCGGCAGCGGTCAGCCGCTGCGCCCATTCATGATCTTTGGTACGTTCTGCAGCTTGGCTGTATGGTCGCCGATCCAGTCCAGTGTCTGCTCAAAGGGCATGGGGCGGGCGATGCCAAAGCCCTGCACGTGATCACAACCCAGTTGCGACAGAACCGCATGCTCACCCACGGTCTCAACGCCTTCGGCGAGGGTTTCCACCTCCAGCCTTTCGGCCATGGTCAGGATGGCGCTGATCATGCGGCGCTGCTCGGGATCCTTGTCGGCCTTCGTGACGAAGGAGCGGTCGATCTTGATCCGGGTGACCGAAAAGCGCCTGATGGAGGAGATGGAGGCGTGGCCCGTCCCAAAGTCATCCAGATCAATCCGGCACCCGAGGGCCCCCAGGGCATTGATATTACGGGTAACCATATCATCGGGGGCAGAGGCGACGACGGTTTCAAGCACCTCGACCGCGAGTCTGTCGGGCGTGAGGTCAAAGCGGTCCAGCTCCCACTGGATCTTGTCGACAAGATGGGGATTGCCCAGCTCGGACCCCGCAAAATTGACGCCTACCTGTGGCACATCCACACCCCCGGCGTCCCAGGCTTTGAGCGCGGCAAGCGCGTGGTACATCATCAGTTCAGCCAACCGCTCCAGCAGATCCGCCTCTTCGACGGCGGGCAGGAAATCGGCGGGCGAAATCATGCCGCGTTCCGGATGATCCCAGCGGGCGAGCGCCTCAAAGCCGGTGATTTTGCCTGTATCGGTTGAAATCTGGGGTTGGAACCAGGGCCGGATCTGCCCACTATCAAGCGCCTTGCGCACTTCTTCGCGCAATTCCGAACGTGTCTCAGTCTCGACCCGCATCTGGTCCGAGTAGGCGCGGATGGCGGAGGGGCCGCGCCGCTGCGCTTCGCGCAGAGCGGTGGCGGCGGCCATCAGCCAGTCCTCACCGGAAACGCCTGGTGCACGGGACAACTGGCAAAACCCGACAGAGACTGACACGTAGATGGCTGCGCCATCTATCGAAATGGGCTCCTCGATCGCGGTTTGCAGACGTCCGGCCATCTGAATGCAAAGCTCTAGATCCAATCGCCGGACAGGCGCTGTACAGATGGTGAAGCGCGCGTCGCCCACTTGGCTGACAAGGTCTTGGGTCCGCAGGATTGAAAGGATACGCTCGCCCGTCTGGCGCATGACGGTGTCGACGGCGGCCTGACCGTGGCGGTCGATCAGGGCATCCAGGTCTTCGATCCCGATGCATAGTGTGGCGCTGTGTTTGTCGGCATGTTTTGCGATCTGGAACACCTCTTCAAGGCGCTCTTCGAAGATCTCTCGCGGGCAGAGGCCCGGACCGGTGTAGGTCTGGTAGCCCGGCCGCGACTGAAATCCGCCGCCTGCCAGATAGACGACCGGCACAAGTGCCGCAATCACGATCAGCGCCCCTTCGCCGCCGAACCAGAACCCGGCGAGGCAGAGCGCGGGAATAAAGGCAAGCGCCGCGGGGGTTTCGAACACCGGCGCAAGCTGCCGCTGCATTCGGGTCAGTGTGGAAGACTGAAGCCAGCCCATCGCGGTCCTCCTGCAAGAGTACGTGGACGTCTCTTTGAGGACAAACTAGCCGATTGTATCTGTGGCGAGTGTTAACGCAGGGGCAGGAACCGCGCGGTTTTTTGCTAAGATTTTTCAGAGCTCGCGCGTCAGACCGGCAAAATCGAACAGCTTCGGATCCAGCAGATGTGAGGGCCGCGCGTTCATGAGCGCGCGAAACATGATCTGCCGACGGCCAGGGCTGTTGGCCTCCCAGCCGTCGAGGATCCGTTTGACCTGTTGTCGCTGCAGCCCGTCCTGAGATCCGCAGAGGTCGCACGGGATGATCGGATAGTTCATCGCACGGGCGAATTTCTCGCAATCCGCCTCGGCCACGTGGGCCAGGGGCCGGTAGACAAAGAGATCGCCCTCTTCGTTGACCAGCTTCGGCGGCATCGTCGCAAGCCGTCCGCCGTGAAACAGGTTCATAAAGAAGGTCTCAAGTATATCGTCGCGGTGGTGGCCCAGCACCACGGCGGTGCAGCCTTCCTCACGTGCGATACGGTAGAGGTGCCCACGCCGCAGGCGGCTGCAGAGGGCGCAAAAGGTGCGGCCCTGGGGGATCTTGTCCATTACTATGGAATAGGTGTCCTGATACTCCACCCGGTGCGGCACACCCATCTTTTTCAGGAAGGCAGGCAGGATCGTCGCCGGAAAGCCCGGCTGGCCCTGATCGAGATTGCAAGCCAGGATCTCAACCGGCAAGAGGCCGCGCCATTGCAACTCGTGCAGAACGGCCAGCAGGGTGTAACTGTCCTTGCCGCCCGACAGGCAGACCAGCCATTTGCCGCCTGGCTCGATCATCCCGTACTGGTCGATTGCCTCGCGGGTCGCGCGCACGATCCGCTTGCGAAGCTTCTTGAATTCGGTCGTCTGGGGCGCGCCGTAAAAGAGCGGGTGAATATCGTCAGGTTGATCCAGCATGAACCCGCCTTAGTTTATCCCCCAGCGCCGATCAAGCGGCGGTTGTTTCTGAAAGGGTTTTGAATGCGGTTAATCGCGATGATGTGCGCGCTGGTTCTGGGACTGGCGGCCTGTACAGGCAAACCTGACGGGGATGATCCGCTATTGTCTGACCGCGTTTTGAAGATCGAGCAGTTCTTTGACGGGCGCGTTTTGGCCTCCGGTCAGTTCCAGGATACCTTCGGCACCGTGCGGCGCCGCTTTGATGTTGTCATTGACGGAACCTGGGACGGCCAGACGCTGACGCTGGTGGAAGACTTCGATTATGCCGACGGCACCGAGGAAAGGCGCATTTGGCGGATGACCAGGACCGGGCCGGATACCTGGACCGGCAGGGCCGATGGGGTGATCGGCACGGCGAAGGGCGTGGCGCGGGGCGACACCTTCAACTGGGTCTACCGGATCGATCTGCCGGTGCCGGACGGGACGCTGCGGGTGGATTTCAACGACTGGCTCTGGATGCTGAGCGACACGCGGGTCTACAACCGGGCCTACATGAAAAAATACGGTGTTGACATCGGTGAGGTGCAGATCACCTTCGACAAGGTGCGTTGAGACCGCCTCGCCTAGTTGGGTCTGACGCCAAGAATTAGGGCAGGGATAGCGGCGAATAGCAATTGGCCTGCCAGTCCGGGCCAGGCTTGCGGTTTCAAGTAATGGGCAAGGTGATCGGTGAAGCTATTCCCAAAGAACGTGAGGCTGATTGCGGCTTCACACATCATTAGGACGATGAAAGCCACGAGGCCCATCGCCAGGCGGGGCTTCAGCTCTGGTGTGACCGGCCAGCGTGACAAAACCCACTTCGCAACAAGAAAACTGACGGCGATCATGATCGGGATCTCGGCGAAGAGTGCGGCAGTCTCACCGATCCATGGGACGACGATCAGAACTCGGATTGTTCCAAGCACGAATCCCACGGCAAATACCGTAAGGGCGTAGAAAAGGGCAGGAAGAACGACGCCTTTCAATTTGCCTCTACCCCGATGCTCCCCCTTGGATCACAGTCCAAGGCATTGGGGAGGCGGCCATATACTCTTGTCAAGGCCCCCTGATGCGCAACGGGCACTGTCCGCTCAGTCCGGCACATTGTCGATGCCGCTGCCCCCAAGGGGATGGCAGCGTCCGATCCGCCGAATTGCAAGCCAACCGCCCTTGATCGCCCCATGCTTTTCCAGTGCTTCCAGCGCATAGGCGCTACAGGTGGGCTGGTAGCGGCAGTTAAAGCCGACCCAGGGACTGAAGATCAGGCGGTAGGCCTTGACAGGGAGGGCGAAAAGGCGGGCGAGGGGGGTCATTTGGCCCGCGCGTGCAGTGTCTTGAGGGCATCGGAAAAATCGTCCCGCAGCTGTGCAAAAGGCAGATCGGCCGTCTTGTCCTTACGGCCGATCAGGACATAGTCCATGCCGCCACGCCCCTCGGTGGGCAGCGCAAGGCGGGCGATCTCGCGCAGACGCCGCTTGGCTCGGTTGCGGGCAACAGCATTGCCGACCTTCTTGGAACAGGTGAACCCCACTCGGATCACATCCTGCCCAGGCACCTCATCCGAGCGACGCTCGCGCATCTGCACGACGAAACCGGGCTTGGCCACGTGGGCCGCGCGTGCGGCGCGCTGGAAATCGGGCCGCTTCCTGAGGACCTCCAGACGCAAAGAAACCGCCGGAGGCATATCCCCGGTGCTGGCATCCTTGCCAACGATGGGGGCCTCCGGCGGTGTCATTCCTTCACACGGCTTGGCGCGGATCAGGCGCTCAGCTTTTTCCGGCCCTGGGCACGGCGTGCGTTGATTATCTTGCGGCCTGCTTTGGTGGCCATGCGCGCACGGAAGCCGTGACGGCGCTTGCGAACGAGGTTCGATGGTTGAAAGGTGCGTTTCATCGCTCCGGCTCCATTTTTCTGTCAGGCAGGGGCGCGGATTCGCAGCCCATGCAGCAATTCAAGCCCGGTCTCTACTGGCGCAGCCGCGGCAAGTCAAACCCTTGAGGGCCAGAAATGCGGCCCACCTGCAACATTTTGCACCGCCCGGGCCGCCATATGTTTCAAAAGGGGCCTGGTTGGCAGTTGCATGCAAGAAAAGCGCCGGGCCGCATCAAGCAGTTGTGAGCAGCCTGTCGTACAGCGCCGCACCGGGCCATGTAGAGAGGGGGAAAGAAAACAACGCGGCAACCCGAGGGTATGGTAAATGAGCGACATGACCGAGACGAAATCCGAAAAAACAGGCATCGGGCGCTACCTGCCTTTGATCGTCATTGCACTGGTTGCCGCCGTCGGGGCCTTTACCCTGCGCGATTACCTCAGCTTTGACACGCTGCGCGACAACCGCGAGGCCCTGATTGCCTTTCGGGATGCAAACTATCTGCTCACGGTGCTGGTCTTCGTGCTGACCTATATCCTTATCGTTGCTTTCAGCCTGCCGGGGGCGACGGTTGCAACCCTGACAGGCGGTTTTCTGTTCGGTACGGGGCTGGGCACCCTTTTCAACGTCACGGCGGCGACGCTGGGTGCGATCCTGATCTTTCTTGCCGCCCGCATGGGTCTGGGGGAGCGCCTGAAGGCGCGGATGGATGCCTCAGACGGGATGGTGTCCAGGATCAAGAAGGGCATCGACGAAAACCAGTGGTCGATGCTTTTCCTGATCCGTCTGGTCCCCGCCGTGCCCTTCTTTGTCGCAAACCTGATCCCGGCCTTCCTGGCTGTGCCGCTCTACCGCTTTGCCATCTCCACCGCTATAGGCATCATTCCGGGTGCAGTCGTCTATACCTCCGTCGGCGCGGGCCTCGGGGCTGTCTTTGCCCGTGGAGAGACGCCCGATCTGGGCATCATCTTTGAGCCGCACATCCTCTTCCCGATCCTGGGTCTGTGCTTGCTCTCTCTTCTCCCCATCGTCATCAAGGTCGTGACCGGCAAAAAGGATCTCATCAAATGAACCGCATCAATACCGATATCCTGATCATCGGTGCAGGCTCCGGTGGGCTGTCCGTGGCGGCTGGCGCGGCCCAGATGGGGGCCAATGTGGTCCTTTTGGAAGGGCACAAGATGGGGGGGGATTGCCTGAACTACGGGTGTGTGCCGTCGAAGGCGCTCATTGCCACGGGCAAGGCGGCCTATGGCCAGCAGCATTCCCTGCAGTACGGCGTGGCCAATGGACCCGGAGAGGTCGACTATGCCGCCGCCAAAGATCATGTCGCCGACGTCATTGCCCAGATCGAACCCGTGGACAGCCAGGAGCGTTTCGAAGGCCTAGGGGTCAAGGTGATCCGCGAATTCGGGCACTTCATCTCGAAGGACGAGGTTGAGGCCGGTGACACGATCATCAAGGCCCGCCGCATCGTTATTGCGACCGGCTCTTCCCCGCTGGTCCCGCCGATCGACGGGCTGGATGAAGTGCCATTCGAGACCAACGAAACCCTCTTTGATCTACGCGAAAAGCCCGGTCATCTGCTGATCGTCGGTGGCGGTCCCATCGGGATGGAAATGGCCCAGGCGCACATTCGCATGGGCTGCAAGGTGACCGTGATCGAAGGTGACAGGGCGATGGGTCAGGATGACCCGGAACTGGCAGAGATCGTGATGCAAACCCTCCGCGATGAAGGGGTCGTGATAGAGGAAGGCGCACAGGCGACGCGGATATCGGGCAAAGCAGGCGGCATCACGGTCGAGGCCAAGGACGGGCGGAGCTTCAAGGGCACGCATCTCCTGATGGCCGTGGGCCGCAAGGCCAATACGGACCGCCTCGACCTTGAAAAGGCCGGGATCGAAACCATCCGAAACGGCATCAAGACGGATGACAGCCTGCGCACCACCAACCGAAAGGTCTATGCCATCGGCGATGTGGCAGGCGGGCTGCAATTCACCCACGTGGCAGGCTACCACGCGGGTGTTATCATCCGCTCCATGCTCTTTGGCTTGCCCTCCAAGGCCAAGACCAGCCATATCCCCTGGGCCACCTATACCGACCCGGAACTGGCGCAGGTGGGCCTGACCGAGTCGCAGGCCAGGGAAAAGCACGGCGACAGGGTTGAAGTGGTCCGTTTCCAGTATCATCACAACGACCGCGCCATTGCAGAGCGCAAGACCAAGGGCCTGATCAAGCTGATGGTGGTCAAGGGTCGGCCCGTGGGGGCCTCCATCGTTGGCTACCAGGCCGGGGAGTTGATCAGCCTCTGGGCGCTGGCACTGGCGAACAATATGAAAATGAGCAAGATTGCCAATATGGTGGCACCCTATCCAACCATCGGCGAGGTCAACAAGCGTGCGGCGGGCGCCTATTTCAGCCCCCGGCTCTTCGAGAGTGCGATGGTCAAACGGGTGGTCGGCTTCGTTCAGAGGTATTTTCCCTGATGGCGGTAGTGCGACAGTACAGCGGGGCCCCGCCTGCGGCGGCGACGGGGGAAGACGGGTAGAAAGCGTATGATCAATTCGCTCTCAGGCCGGTTGCTGATCCTGACCACGGTCTTCGTGATGATCGCGGAGGTATTGATCTTCGTGCCATCCATCGCGCGGTTCCGTGAAGACTACATGCTCAACCGGTTGGAGCGGGCACAGATCGCTTCGCTTGCGCTGCTTGCCGATGACATGCTTGACCCAGCACTCGAAGAGGAACTGCTGAAGAACGCCGAGGTCTTTAACGTGGTCCTGCGCCGCGATGAGGTGCGGCAGTTGATGCTCTCGACCGACATTCCGCAGACCATTGCCGCCACCTACGATCTGCGTGACCCCTCTGCGCCGGTGCTGATCCGGGACGCCCTCTTGCGGCTGGCCAACCCGGAGGATCAGGTGGTTCGGGTCATCGGCGCCCCGGTCCGTGAGGCGGGCCTGCAGATCGAGATCACGATGCAGACTGCCCCCCTCCGCGCGGCTATGATCGACTACGGTATTCGTATCCTTATCCTTTCGGCCGTGATCTCTGTCGTGACAGCGGTGCTGCTTTTCTTCGCGATGCGGGCTCTTATTCTGAAACCAATCAAGCGGGTCGTGGGCCACATGCAGCACTACGCCCGCGCGCCCGAGGACGCACGGCGGATCATCGAACCTTCGGCCAGCGTGAGGGAACTGCGGGAAGCCGAAGTGGCCTTGCGGACCATGCAAACGGATCTGACCCAGGCGCTCAAGCAAAAGGAACGGCTGGCACAGCTTGGCTCGGCCGTAAGCAAGATCAGCCACGATTTGCGAAATATCCTCAGTTCCGCCCAGCTTTTTACCGACCGCATCGAAACGTCCGAGGATCCGCTGGTGGTGCGGCTGGCACCGAAGCTCGTGAACTCCATCACCCGCGCGGTGCATCTTTGTGAAAGCACACTCGCATTCGGCAAGGCCGAAGAGCCGGGTCCGACTCTCACCATGGTCGAACTGACAGAGCTGGTCGATGATGTCACGGGGGCCGAGACGCTGGCTGCGCGCGGGCATGAGATCAGCTTTGAGGCGGACATCCCACCGGGCCTGATGGTCCGCGCCGACCCGGAGCAGCTTTTCCGTATTCTGTCGAACCTCGTGCGCAATGCCCGGCAGGCGCTCGTCGCCTCTGGCCAGCCGGGTGCAATTGGTATTACGGCTCGGGAAACCGGGAGCGAATGGATCATCGAGATCACGGACACAGGCCCGGGTCTGCCACCCAAGGCGCAGGAGCATCTATTCACTCCCTTTCAGGGCGGCGCGCGCAAGGGCGGGTCGGGACTTGGGCTGGCCATCGCGGCAGAACTGGTGCGCGGCCATGGCGGGGCACTGGCCCTGGCCGAAACGGGCCCCGACGGGACGACCTTCCGGGTGACGCTGCCCAAGGGGGACGGGACGATCTGACGTCACGCAAATTTGTTGGGCCTGCCAAAACTGGGCTTGCAAACCGCCGCCCCGCCCACTAAACCGCCCGTCAGTGGACCGATAGCTCAGCTGGATAGAGTACTTGACTACGAATCAAGGGGTCGGGGGTTCGAATCCTCCTCGGTCCGCCACTAA
>JABDKA010000049.1 GCA_013002405.1 Sulfitobacter sp.
CAGTAGCCCAGCATCGCATTCGGACCTTTGACAGCAATCTCCCCGGTATCCCCGCGCGGCAGCTCGTTCATAGCCTTATCCACGATCCGGATCTCGACGATCCGCGTGGGCCGTCCGGCAGACCGCAACTTGCCCGCCAGCGGGCCCTCGAAGACGTGGTATTTCGCGGGCAGGAAGGTTGCCACCGGGGCCAGTTCCGTCTGACCGTAGGCCTGCACAAAGGTAACACCGGGAAAACGCTCAAAAGCCATCCGCAGAGTGCCCTCGGTGATGGGCGAGGCACCGTAAGTGATCATCTCAAGCGAGGAAATATCCGTCTCCGCCAGCTTTTCTGACCCCAGTACCATCTGCAACATAACTGGCACCAGCAGTACCACGCTTGGCCGGTGCTTCTCAATCGCCGCAAGGGTCGCTTCGGGAGTGAACATCGGGATCACCACGTGCGTCCCGGCCATCATCGTCACGGCGGTGAAATAGATGATGTCGGCGATGTGAAACATCGGTGCGGCGTGCAAATAGACCACCCCATCCTCCACCATTGCCTCATGCGCGTTTGACACCGTCCCGACAAAGAAATTCGTGTGGGACAACATCACGCCCTTGGGAAAGCCGGTCGTGCCCCCGGTATAGAAAATCCCCGCCAGATCATCGCCCGCGCGGCCTGCATCCTCTGCCGGCTCCGCCCCTGCGATCAGTTCCTCATAGTTCAGCATCCCCTCCGGCGTCTCTCCGTCGCCGCAGTAAACAAGCGTCTCCAAACCCGGCACCTCCGCCTTGATGGCGTCCGCCAGTCCCCTGAAGGCCTCGTCCACCAGCAGGATCTTGGCCTCCGCATCGTTCAGGGCATAGGCACACTCGGGCGCGGCCCAGCGGATGTTCATGGGCATCATCGCCCCGCCACCCCAGACGGTGGCATAAAAGTACTCCAGGAACCTGTCCGAGTTTAGCGACAGAAGCGCCACCCGGTCCCCCGTCCCCATGCCAAGGCCCTGCAGCGCCCCCGCCAGCCGCGCCACGCGGTCCTCCATCTGCGCCCAGGTCTGTTGCCTGTCGCCGTAAATGCTCGCGATACCTTTGGAATTGATCTGCGCCGCCCGCCTGAGTATCGCTGTAATCTGCATTGTGCCCTCCCCCCGGCCGATAATCGGATCAGGCTAGAGGCGCCCCCGCGGACCTGTCAACGAAAGCCTGTCCCAGAGATCCTCGAAGGCGTCCGGCGCAACTTCAGTGCCGCCCGGCGATATAACCCAGCACAGTTGCCGCCAGCAGCCCATTGCCAGACAGATACCCGCTGTCACTCTTGCCAGAGACCCCCACGGCAGCCCCGCCCGCGGCGTAAAGGTTCTCAAACAGCCCGCCTTCAGCACGTTTCACCAGCGCCGACCCGGGGTCGATATCGAGGCCCCCTTGCGTATGGAACAGTGCCCCGGTCACCTTGACCGCGCAGTAGGGCGGGGCGAGTGGGGGGCTGTCCCAGTTTCTGCCAAACCCGTCTGGCCCCTGTTCAGGTTTCGCCGCGAAAGCTTGCCGAAGGGCTTCTACCGGCAAATCGCAGGCTGAAGCCAAGTCCTCAATGCTTTCCGTCTGAACGATTGCGCCCTGAGCCTCAGCGTTCTTGAAGTCTTCGAATTGTCGCGCGATGGCTGCGATCCGATCATCGAAGATGGTCCAGGCGACCCCGCCAGGCTGCGCCAGAACCGCCCGCGCGGCCTCGGAATAACCTTGCGACTCGTCCCAGAACCGCTCCCCCTTGGTGTTTACCTGGAACCCCCCTTGGGTGATCACAGCCCAGGTGATTAGGATCCCGTGCGGATAGGCAACATTGCCGTGGCCCTGATAGGCGCTGAGGTGCGCCGTCCTGGCACCGAGCTTCCGGCCCCAGGTCACGGCTTCGCCTCTGTTGCCGTCGTGACCGAACCAGAGGGCATTTTCGATCTCGGGCATATGGGCCATCACCATCTTCCGGTTCCCACCAAACCCGTTGCAGGCGAGGATGATCCGCCCTGCGCCCACCGTTTCGAAGGACCCGTCCGGCAGGGCAAGTTTCGCGCCGAAAACATGCGGGCCTTCGGCGAACAAGGTCACCGCCCTGCGGTCGCAGACCAGCGGGATTTGCAATGCATCGACCCGGGCACGCAGGGCATCGACCAGTTCCGCTCCGGCGCGGGTGGGAAGGCCGTGCATCCGGCGGCGCGAATGGCCGGGATAGTCGAAATCATCGACGACAGAGAAGGGAAGCGCGTGGGTCTTCGCCAGCCAGTCGATGACCGTTGCGGCCCCTTCGGCCAGGGCCTTTACCAGGGCTGGGTCATTCTCATCGTGGGCCTTTTTCTGGATGTCGGCGGCAAAAAGGTCTGGGCTGTCCTCAATCCCCGCGGCCCGCTGGATCGACGTGCCAGCGGCGGGGATCAGACCCGCGCTGAGGGCAGTGGAGCCCGAGGGCAGGGGGTCCGCCTCGACAAGTAGCACCTCTTGGCCCATCTCATGTGCGGCAAGCGCCGCGACGAGGCCGCAGGCGCCTGCGCCGATGATCAGGGTTTGGACCTCGACATCGTAGGTTTCAGGCGGCGCTGCGAGGTCAGGATTTGCCATCGAAACGCTTTCCCAGCGTCAGCATTTCTGGCGTGCCGATGGCGGCGTTCAGCCCGTCAAAATCGTGCATCCGGTCAGCGAAGGGGGTGTTGGAGCCATTGGCGTGCAGGCTGGCATAGTAGTCCTGCGCGGTCTTGGCCAAGGCCCGGACGATGCCACCGGGGAAGATGACGATGTCAAAGCCCATCCGCTCAAGCGCGTCGGCAGAGGAAATGGGCGTTGCCCCCCCTTCGACCATGTTGGCAAGCAGCGGGATGCGGCCCCGGAAGGCCTCGGCCACCTTGCCAAGTTCATCGGAAGAACGGGGGGCCTCGATGAAGAGCACGTCCGCCCCGGCCTCGATATAGATTTCGCCGCGAGCCCGGGCGGCCTCGAAGCCTTCTACGGCGATCGCGTCGGTGCGGGCGATGATGAGTGTGTCCTCGCGGCGGGCGTCTGCCATCGCTGCGATCTTTCCAGCCATTTCATCACTTGAAATCAATGATTTATCCGAAAGATGGCCGCATTTCTTGGGATACGTCTGATCCTCTACCTGCAAGGCGGCAGCGCCCGCGCGTTCATAGGTCTGAATGGTGCGCCGGGCATTCAGGGCGTTCCCGAAACCGGTGTCGGCGTCCATGATCACAGGCAGGTCTGTGCGATCGCCGATCAGGGCCATCGTTTCCGCCATCTCGGAGGCTGTGCTGAGGCCGATGTCAGGGCGGCCGAGGCGGGTGTAAGCGACGGCGGCACCCGATAAATAAAGCGCCTCGAATCCCGCGTCGGTGGCCAGCGCGGCGGTGAGACCATCGTAGACGCCGGGGGCGACAAGGATGCCGGGTTCTTTCAGGCGGTCACGCAGGCTCATGACGGTCCTCCGATCATCTGCAGCGCCTCGGCGCAGGTGACCACGTCCGTGACGGAGCCGAGCGAGATGAGCGTTGCCTCATGCACCTCATCCTTGAAGGCGGCGCAGCCATCCGACAGCAGAATGGTGTGAATGTTGCGCAGGTGGGCGTCGCGCACGGTGCTGGCCACACCACCGTTGGTGACGATGCCACCAACGATCAGTGTGTCGATCTCAATCGCGCGCAGGATGTATTCCAGGCGGGTCTGGTAGAAGGCGGAGTAGGCCACCTTTTCCACCGTGAAATCGGCTGGCGCAAGCGTGTCGACAAGCGAGTGACCGAAGCCGCCGGGGGCGAAATCGCCTTTTGTCAGGAAGGGGCGGAGTTTCTTCAGATGGGGGGCGATGAGGGGTTCATTGTCGCGGCCCGGAACAAGGGTGAACTGGGCGGAGATATAGGTGCCTCCGACCCTTGTTAGAGCCTGTTTCAGAGGCAGGATGCGATCGGGCAGGGCGGTGATGGCCCCTGCCGTCTGGCCCGCGCGTCCGTAGGCGCCTTCGGGGTGCAGAAAATCGTTCTGCAGGTCGATCGTCAGCAGTGCTGTCTTGGAAGGGGTCATGAGGCGGCCCTTTCAATGATGGTGTTGCCGTAGGTGTCGATGCGGCCCACAAGATCGGGTTCGATCAGGACCGTGGTGTCGGGCTGTTCCAGGATCGCGGGGCCGGGCACTTCGGCACCGACGGGCAGGGCGAGGCGGCTGTAGATCTTCGTCTCAAACCATGCCTCATCGAAGTGAACCTGCCGGGTGCCTTTCAGCGCTTTCTCCAGGCTGCCCCCTTCAGGGGCGAGGGTTCCCAGATCGAACCGGGGCCGCTTGCCCGTGACGGCAGAGCGCAGGTTGATGACGCGCCGCGTGCCGTTCTTGAGAAGCCTTCCGTAGGCAGCGCGGTAGGCTGCATCGAAGGCCTCGCGGATTTCCTCTTCCGTCGGCGGGATCACCTTGCCATCGGTCACCGTGACGGCCAGGGGAACGGAGACGGTGTGTGTCTGGCCGAGGTAGGCCATGTCGAGGGTAAAGGCGGTCTCTCGGGCCTCGAAGGTGGTCTGTGCTGCCTCAAGCGTGGCAAGGCCGCTGTCGACGTGGGCCTGCATATGGGCGGTCAGCGCGTTAGTGTCGATGCCTGCGAGCATGGTGTTGATGGTCTGGACGAAATCCTGCCGCATGTCGGCAATGACACAGCCCATGGCAGAGGTGACACCGGGGTAGCGCGGCACGATGGCGCGGGCCAGGCCCACGTCGGCCAGCATGGCCCCCGCATGGAGAGCGCCGCCGCCGCCGAAGGGCATGAAAGCAAAGCGCTTGGGGTCAAAACCCCGTTCAATAGAGACCAACCTGAGGGCCCCTGCCATGCGCGAATTGGCGACCCGCAGGATGGCTTCGGCGGCTTTGAGGGCGTCGAGGCCGAGGGGTTTGCCGACCTGTTCCAGGATTGCCGCCTTCGCGGATTCGACGTCAAGCCTGTCCAGCTTGCCGCCGATGGGGTTTTCGGGGTCGATCCGGCCCAGGACGACGTTGGCGTCAGTTACAGTGGGGCGGGTGTTGCCCTGGCCGTAGGCGACGGGGCCGGGGGTGGAGCCGGCACTTTCGGGGCCGATGTTCAGCAATCCGCCCTTGTCCACCCAGGCGATAGAGCCGCCACCGGCGCCGATGGTCGTGATCTCGATCATCGGCGAGCGAACGACCATGCCAAAGTCGATCGAGGTCTGTGGCGAGAGCATGCTCTGCCCTTGCGCGATGAGCGAGACATCGAAGGAGGTGCCGCCCATGTCGCCGGTGATGACATCGGGGAAACCCGCCGCTTCGGCGATGTAGCCTGCGGCGATGACGCCCGCGGCGGGGCCGGAGAGGGCGGTGCGGATAGGGAAGGAGGCCGCCGTGTCCACGTCCATGACGCCGCCGTTGGACTGGACGATCATGAATTCGCCCTCAAAGCCGCCTTCCTTCAAAGCAGTCTCTAACCGGGCCAAATAGCCCGAAACCTCAGGCTGGAGGTAGGCGTTGAGGGCGGTGGTTGAGAAACGTTCGAATTCCCGGATCTCTGGGAGGATTTCGGAGGAGCAGGAGACGTGGGCGTTGGGCCAGATTTCACGAACCGCCTCGACCGCCTGCCTTTCGTTTTCCGAATTGGCGTAGCTGTTGGCGAAAAGGATTGCGCAGGCGAGACAGCCTTCGTCGATGAGCATTCGGGCCGCGATGCGTACGGCGCCAAGATCCACGGGCGTGCGGATGGTGCCATCTGCAAGAGTCCGTTCGGGCACTTCGAGGCGCAGGGCACGGTCCACGACCGGCTTGAAGTCGCCGCGCAGGCCCCATGTGCGAGGGCGGTCCCGTCGGCGCATTTCAAGCACGTCGCGCAGGCCTTGGGTGGTGATGACGCCGATGCGCGCGCCCTTCCGTTCCAGCAGGGCGTTGGTGCCTGCGGTGGTGCCGTGAACGACGACGCTGACCTCGCTCAGGTCGTCGACGCGCGATCCGATGCCGCTCAGGAAGCCGCCCGACTGGTCAGGGCGCGTGGTGGGGACCTTGGCCACCTGGGCAATACCGGTGGATTCGTCCAGGACGAAGATGTCCGTGAAGGTGCCGCCGACATCGACGCCGATCATCTTGCCGGTCATTGGGCAGTCTCCCATGCCGGGCCATAGGTTTCTGTGGCCTTCCCTGGCGATATCAGTCCGCCCGCGACATCGCGGGCCACAGCTGCGGGTGCGCGCGTTGCGGGATCGCCGTAGCCGCCTCCGCCTGGGGTGTCGAGTCGCACGGATTGACCTTGTTTGAGACTGATACCGACCATTTTCGAGGCCATGGGCGGATGGTGCCATCCGTCCGCCTGTTCGTAGGAAAAGACGTTGAGCGCCGCTTCGCCCCCGCCTGCGGCCCCCTTGGGCGCATGGCGTCCGCGTTCACCAAAGAGAAAGGCCTTGGCCCCGTTCCCTTCGAGCACCTCAATCTCATAAGTGGCCCCCAGACCGCCGCGATGCATGCCCGCGCCAGCACTGTCGGGACGCAGGGCCCATTGTCTGAACATGACCGGATAGGCCGCCTCAAGGATCTCCATCGGGGGGATCGTCGCGGTGGAGATGGGGGCGTTGCCGTGGTTGAGGCCGTCGGACTCGATGCTGCCGCCGTGGCCGCCACCGTAGAAGGAGAACATCACCCAAGGCTGACCGTTGTCCCGCTTGCCCGAGATGGAGAGGGCGTTGATCGTGCCGTAGGCGTTGGCGACGACGCGTTCGGGTGCGGCCTGAGAGGCTGCTGCGAAGATCACGTCAATCATGCGCAGGATCGTTTCGGTATAGCCGCCCACGGGGGCCGGGAAGGGGGCCGAAAGGAGGGAGCCTTCGGGGATCTGCACGTCGATGGGGCGCATAACGCCTGCGTTGGCGGGCAGGGTCGGAAAAATGTGCTTGATCGCCACATAGGCGGTGGCAACAGCGGTGGGCAGGGCAATGTTGACGGGTCCGGCGCAGCGCGGGGCGGTGCCGGTGAAGTCGAGCGTCATGGTATCGCCTGCGATTTCCAGGGCCACCGTGATGGGCAGGGGTTCATCGGTGATGCCGTCATTGTCGAGATAGTCGGTCGCCTCCCAGCGGCCATCGGGCAGCTCTGTCAGTTCGGCGCGCATGAGCGCCTCCGCCCGGTCCTGCAAAGCATCAAGGGCGGCGCGAACGGTATCGGCGCCGTATTCGCCCAGCAGTTCGTCCATGCGTTTGACGCCCAGGTCGAGCGCGCCAAGCTGGCCATTCAGGTCGCCCTGCGCCGATTGGGGCAGGCGGGTGTTGCGCATGAGGATGTCGATGATGTCCTGCTGGACCTCGCCCGCCTTTGCCAGACGCACAGGGGGAAGCACGAAAGCCTCCTGAAAGGCGTCTGTCGCGGCGGGGTTGTAGTTGCCGGGGACCGCACCGCCCACATCATGCCAATGGCCAACGGAGGCAAGGTAGCAAAAGAGCTGCCCGTCGTGAAAGTAGGGTCTAACAAGGCGCATATCGCTCAAGTGAGTGCCGCCAAGGTGAGCATCGTTGAAGATGTAGATGTCCCCGTCGGCCAGATCACCGTTCTCTTCCGCCTTGTCGATGACGGCCTTCACGGCAAAGGACATGACCCCGACAAAGATGGGCAGACCTGATTTGCCCTGCACCAGCGTATCGCCGGTGCCCGCATGGTAAAGCCCGTGGGAGGCATCGTGCGCCTCGGCGATGATCGGGTTGAAGGCGGCGCGGAAAAGCGTCGCGTCCATCTCATCTGCGATCTGCTCCATCCGGCCGGCAAGAACGGCCAGCGTGATCGGGTCAATCTCGGCGCTCATGTCTATCCTTTAATCTCTGCAAGGTCGTTCCAGACGTCCTGGCGGGTCAGCATTCCGTGGGTGACCTCGAACCGGTCGATAAATCGGATGCCTTCAAAGGGCGTGCCATCGGGCCATTCGCCCGAGAGGGTGCCGCGGCAGTAGACGATGGCCTGCTCCCCTTCGGACTGCATGGCGTCAAAGCCTGCGTAGCTTTTGGTGACGAAACGGTAGCGGGGGGCGGCCCAGTCGATCAGCTCTTCCAGCGTGGTCATGTGCACGTCACCCGGAAAGGTCATTTGGAAACCGGCCCCCAGCATGGCCTTTGCGGTATTAAGGTCGCGGGCCTCCATCGCCTTGAGAAAGGCGCGGACAGTTTCGCCGGGGTCGGGCAGCGCAGGGGCGGGGGAGCGGTGCTGTCGGCCCCGCATATAGTCGGCGGGAGCCATTTCGTTGATCATGACGGTGACGGCCTCGGGTGCTGCGGGAACGACGATTCGCACGGCGTCGGTCAGGGCTTCGCAGAGGCGTTTTTTGTCATCATCGTTGTATCCTGCGATGACGTGGCACTGGATGACCGGCATTGTGTATCCCCCTCAACCTGTATTTTTCATAATACAGATCTGTCAAGTTTGATAGATCAAATTTCTTGCATTTGCATATTCTATCGGTAGTCTGCGCGTTAGTCTGGGGGATTCCTATGCAAGACAGACAGCAGCAGGAGACAGGTATTGGCCTGC
This sequence comes from Sulfitobacter sp., assembly GCA_013002405.1. GTDB lineage: Bacteria > Pseudomonadota > Alphaproteobacteria > Rhodobacterales > Rhodobacteraceae > Sulfitobacter. The sequence goes on from JABDKA010000049.1 coordinate 8,506, forward strand.
CCGAAGGGGGCAAAGCCAGGCGTGTCTATCTGCAGCTGAAGGAAGAGATTGCGCGTGGGGTCCACGCCGAAGGCAGCCTGCTGCCGGGGGAGCAGAAATTGGCCGCGCTGCTGGATGTCTCGCGCGTCACGGTGCGCCGTGCGATGGATGCGCTTGAAGCCGACGGGCTGGTGGAACGGCGCGCGGGTGCGGGCACCAAGGTACGCGGCGCGGGGCGAAAACCGACGATGGCGGCGGACTTTACCACGCTGATCCCGCAGGTCGTGCAGATGGGGCAGGAAACGACCGCGCGGCTGCTTTCCTTTGCCTACGGGAAAGCCCCCGCCGCGGTGGCGCGAGCGATGGAGTTGCCGGAAAATGCGCGCATGCAGACCGCCGTCAGGTTGCGTCTGGTGGAGGGGCAGCCCTTTTCCCACCTCACCACGCACGTGCCCGAAGAGATTGCCCAGAATTACACCGAGGCCGAGCTGGCGACCACGCCGCTCTATGCGCTGCTGGAACGGTCGGGCGTGAAGGTGGAGCGTGCGCGTCAGTCTGTCAGTGCGACTCTCGCGGCCCCTGATGTGGCCGAGGTTCTGGGGCTGAGCATCGGTGCGCCGCTTCTGTCGCTGGAAAGGGTCGTACGGGACGCGCAGGGCAGGGGGGTTGAATACCTGTCGGCCCTCTACCGTCCCGATATGTTCCGGCTGGAAATGGAATTGAGCCACGTAGGTGCCGGCAAGGGCCGTCATTGGGAGCCGGTCATCGGTCCGGCGGGACGGGAGGCGGCGGAATGAGCGTACCGCTTACCTTGCTGGACAGGCTTTGGGATGCGCATGAGATTTTGCGGCGCGACGATGGCACGTCCCTCCTTTGGGTGGATCGCCATCTGGTGCACGAAGGGTCGCACCATGCATTTGCCAAGCTGGCGTCGCGCGGGATGCCTGTGGCGGAGCCGGAGCTGACTTTTGCGGTGGTCGATCATTACGCGCCTACGCGGGCGGGTGAAGTGGCGCCCGACATCCGCCGGATGATCCGAACACTGGGAGAGAATGCGCGGGCGCAGGGTATCCGTCTCTTTGATCTGAAGGATCCGGGGCAGGGGATTGTCCACGTGATCGGGCCGGAGCAGGGACTGACTCTGCCGGGGTTGCTGATCAACTGCGGAGATTCGCATACGTCAACGCACGGCGCTTTCGGTGCCCTGGCCTTTGGCGTTGGGGCGACAGAGGTGGCGCATATCCTGGCCACCCAGACGATCTGGCAGCGCAAGCCGAAGGCCTTGCGGATGGTCTTTGACGGAACGCTTGCAGCAGGGGTGACGGCCAAGGACATGGCATTGCACTGGATTTCCAAGCTGGGCACCGGCGGCGCGCAGGGCCATGCCATCGAATATGCGGGGGCGGCTGTTGAAGCGCTGTCGATGGAGGGGCGGCTGACGCTGTGCAACCTTTCCATCGAGGGGGGTGCGCGGTTCGGCATGGTGGCTCCGGATGAGGTGACCTTCGATTATCTGAAGGACCGTCCTTTCGCTCCCAAGGGGGCCGAATGGCAAGCCGCGCTGGAAGACTGGCGCGGGCTGCGATCCGATGAAGGTGCCTCCTTTGACCGGGAGGCGCAGTTCGACGCGGGTGAGATCGCGCCGACGGTCACCTGGGGCACCATGCCCGAGGAGGCCCTGCCGATCACCGAAGTGGTGCCGGACGCCGCACGAGAGACGCTTGAGTATATGGCGCTAGAGCCGGGTCTGCCCCTGTCGGAAGTGGCTGTTGATCAGGTTTTCATCGGCTCCTGCACGAACGGGCGCATCGAGGACCTGCGCATGGCAGCGAAGGTCCTGAAGGGGCGTAAGGCGAAGGTGCCGGGGCTGGTTTCTCCGGGCTCCACCCAGATCAAGAAGCAGGCCGAAGATGAGGGGCTGGCGCGCATCTTTACCGAAGCCGGACTTGAGTGGGCCGGGGCGGGCTGTTCCATGTGCGTCGGCATGAATGGCGATCTTGTGGAAAGCGGTAAGCGTTGTGCCTCATCGACCAACCGGAATTTCAAGGGCCGTCAGGGCAGGGGGGCACGCACCCACCTTATGAGCCCCGCGATGGTGGCCGCAGCCGCCGTAAAGGGACATCTGGCCGATGTGCGGCCCCTACTGGAGGGGCGTACGTGAGCGGCTGGTCGAAGATGGATGGGCGTGCCGTGGCGCTGGCACAGGCCAATGTGGACACCGATCAGTTGATCCCGGCGCGCTTCATGTCGCAGCCGCGGTCCGAAGGGTACGGCGCGTTCCTGCTGCAGGATGCGCGGGCGGATGATGAAGGGCATGTGTTGAACCGGCACAGTGATGTGCAGGTGTTGGTGAGCCGCCGCAATTTTGGCAGCGGATCCAGCCGGGAGGCGGCGGTCTATGCGCTGGTGGATTTCGGTATCCGGGCGGTCTTTGCGCCTTCCTTCGGGGACATCTTCGCCTCCAACGCTGTGAACAACGGGCTCTTGCCCGCGCGGCTGAGTGAGGATCAGATCGAGGAATTGATCGCGGCGCTTGGGCCGGGGGAGGCCACTGCTTCGATTGACCTGGAGATGGGTGCGGCGGTGATCGCGGGGCGCGAAGTGCGCTTTGATCTGGATCCTGTCTGGCAGCAGAAGCTGGTGAATGGATGGGACGATATCGACCTTACTGCCCAGTATGACGACGCCACCAAGAAGTTTCGAGCGGACCGCATGGCCGCATATCCGTGGGCCATGCCTGCATCATGAAGACCGGGCCGTACGTGGCCCACATAAAACGGGAGAAGAACCATGAAACATACGATTTTTGCGAGCGTGATCGCAGGGGCGGCGATGGTTGGCAGCGCCAGCGCGCAGGAGACCATCACGGCGGTCCACGCCTTTCCTGAGTCGCTGATCTACACCAAGTCGTTCCTTGAGTTTGTCGACAAGGTGAACGAGGCGGGCGACGGCGTTGTCCAGATCGAGGTGCGTGGCGGCCCCGAGGCCATCGGCATGTTCCAGCAGCCCGACGCGGTGCGCGCGGGTGTGGTGGATATGGTCTATACTCCCGGCTCTTTCTACGCCGGTGCCCTGCCCGAGAAGGACGCGCTCGTTGCCTCCAACCTGACGGCGGTGGAGACGCGCGAGAATGGCGGTATCGCCCTGATCGATGAGATCCATCAGGAGAAGATGGGCTTGAAGTACCTGGGCTGGTTTGATTCCGGCGTCTGCTACAACCTCTGGACCCGCAATGAGCCGACGCTGGACGATGGTGGCAATCTGGATGTGTCGGGTCTGAAACTGCGCGGCAACGCGGTCTACAACGCCTTCTTTACCGAATACCTTGGTGCGCAGGTGATCGACCTGCCGACGACAGAGGTCTATTCCGCGCTGGAGCGTGGCGTGGTGGATGCGACGGGCTGGACCCAGATCGGCCTGATCGACCTGAAGTGGAACGAGTTCCTGAACTACCGGATCGAGCCCTGCTTCTTCTCTACCGACCTTGGGGTGATCGTGAACCTGGACAAGTGGAACAGCCTGTCCGATGAGGCCAAACAGATCGTCCAGGATGTGGCCATCGCCCACGAGAAGGACTCTGCCTCCAAGCTGGGTGCCAAGCGGGACGAGGACTTTGCCGCGCTGGACGAACAGGGCATGAAGGTTGTCACCCTCGAAGGGCAAGCGGCCGAAAACTATCTGGCTGCTGCTGTGGAAAAGACCCACGCCCGCATGAAGAAGCTGATGGAAGAAAGCCCGCAGGGTGCAGGTAACTATGACCGCCTGATCGAGCTTTTCTACGAATAAGCCAAGAGCGGTTTGCAAAAGTGGCGCGCGGGGGGTTCCTTTCGCGCGTCAGGCTCACAAAGGGGCAGGGCATGGAACTGATCGGCAAGCTCTACCGCATGGTGCTTTATGCCATGGCGGGTATCGCGGGGGCGATGCTGATCTGGCTGATGATCTCTGTCGTCACCTCCGTCGTGATGCGGAATGCGGGGATGCAGCCCTTTGCCTGGCTCTTTACCTCCTCCGAATATGCCATCCTTTACATGACCATGCTGGGCGCGCCCTGGCTGGTGCGCGAAAAGGGGCACGTGCACATCGAACTGGTGACCGCCGCCCTGCCCGCACCCGCGCGCCGAGTGGTAAGCCGCGCGGTGGCCGCCCTTTGCGTGGCAGTCTGCGTCATGTTGGCCTGGAAGGGGGCAGAACTGTTCCTGACCAATGTCGAACGCAACGATCTGGACGTGCGCGCTTACTATTTCCCCAAGTGGATCCTGACGATCGCCTTTCCAATCAGCTTTGGCTTGATGGCGATCGAGTTTTCGCGGTTCGTTTTCGGGTCTGACCTGATGCATTCAGGCGAAGCGGGGATTCACGAATAATGGAATGGTTTGAAGCGCTTGGCCTGCTGATTGGGGCAATCCTTGTCCTCATGGCCATCGGGATGCCGGTGGCGCTGGCCTTTCTGGCGGCAAACATCATCGGCGCCTTCATCTTTATGGGGGGCACGCGCGGCGTAACCCTGATGCTGAACAACGGCTTCGGGGGGCTGACGAACTTTGCCCTCGTGCCCATCCCGCTTTTCCTGCTGATGGGAGAGATCTTTTTCCACACCGGGCTGGGTGCCCGGATGTTCAATGCCATCGACAAGCTTCTGGGCCGTCTGCCGGGGCGTCTATCCTATGTCACGGTACTGGGCGGCACGGCCTTTTCGACGCTCTCGGGGTCTTCCATGGGGTCCACGGCGTTGCTGGGTTCGCTCATGGTGCCGGAGATGACGCAGCGGGGATACAAAAAGCACATGTCCATCGGGCCGATTCTGGGCACCGGGGGGCTGGCCATCATCATTCCGCCGTCTGCGCTGGCGGTGCTGCTGGCGACCCTGGCGCGCATCGACGTGGGCGCGCTGCTGATCGCGGGGATCGTGCCGGGTTTGATCCTTGCGGGCTTTTACATGGCGACGATCTTTGTGCAGACGCGGATCGACCCCGACGCGGCCCCTCCCTATGAGGTGGAGCGTCACACCCTTGGCGAAAAGCTGGGTCTGCTGTTCCGGGACATTCTGCCGATGCTGTCGGTCATGGTGATTATCGTGATCGGCATGGTGGGCGGCCTGATCACACCGTCCGAGGCCGCGGCCTTTGGCGCACTTGGCGTGTTGATCCTGGCGGTGGTTTTTCGCTGTCTGACCTGGGAGGCGATGAAGAAATCCATCGTGGGGGCGCTTCGGGTGACGCTTATGGCCTATCTGATCGTCTTTGGGTCGGCCACTTTCAGCCAGCTTCTGGCCTTCTCCGGCGCTTCCAGCGGGCTCATCCGCTGGGCAACCTCTTTCGATCTGGCCCCGGTTGCCATGCTGCTGGTCATGTTCGCGGTGCTTCTGGTGCTTGGCATGTTCATGGAGCAGATTTCCATGATGCTGCTGACCGTGCCGATCTTTTTCCCGCTGGCCACGACGCTGGGGTTTGATCCGATCTGGTTTGGCCTGATCATCCTGCTGGCGCTTGAGATCAGCTTTACGACGCCGCCCTTTGGATTGCTGCTGTTCGTGATGAAAGGGGTCGCCCCGAAGGATACGACCATGCGGGACATCTACGGATCGGCCATTCCCTATATGGCCTGTTCTATGCTGCTGGTGGCGTTGCTGATCCTTTTCCCGCAGCTGGCGCTGTGGTTGCCGGGGCTTTAACTTTTTGCACGAAACTGTGTGACGGGTGTGACATTTGTAAAGGTGGATATACTTTGTCCGAAACGCAGGATATTATTCAGCCGATGCAGGCCGCTGTGGCCCGCCGTTTCGAAAGATTATCGATGATGCCACGCCTGACCAGTACTCTTTTCGCCCTCATTCTTGGCCTTTCCGCGGCACTGCCTGCTGCGGCGCAGGAACGGTCCTTTACCTTTGCTTTGCGCGGCGGGCTGGCGGTGACGCCGGAATACCCCGGTTCGGACAATTACGAGCCGGGTCCCGATATCGGGTTCACCTTCGGATCGCTAAGCTGGGGCCGCCTGAATGTGGGCCAGGGTATCGGCAATGCACCCGCAACGGGGCTAAGCTTTCGCGGTGCTTTCAGGTTCATCGGGGAGCGGGAAAGCTCCGACTATCCCGAATTGGCGGGTCTGAACGACATCGACGCAACGGTCGAACTGGGCTTTGGCGCGATCTACCGGGAGCGGAACTGGCAGGCCTTCGGTGAGGTCCGTAAGGGCATCGGCGGTCACGATGGGTTCACCGGCACCCTGGGGGCCAACCTTGTGTTTCGCCCGACGGAGCGGTTTACCCTGCTGGCCGGACCGCGTGTGTCCTTTGGCGACAGCGATTATGCATCCACCTATTTCGGCGTGAGCGCGGCGGAGGCTGCGGCCTCCCAGTTCGGTCAGTTCAACGCGGGTGGCGGCGCACTGGGGGCCGGGGTTGAGGTGCAGGGCACCTACCGCATCAATGACCGCTGGGCGGTTGAAGGGGCCGTGTCTTACGAAAAGCTGCTGAACGATGCGGCCGACAGCCCGATCACCGCCATCGGGTCGGAAGATCAGTGGCGCATGCGTCTTGGGCTGAGCCGGACGTTCAATCTGCGTTTCTGAAGTTCGGGCCTTTCCATGAATCTGACCGACGCCATGCAAGGACGCCGCTCCATCCGCGGCTTCCAGAAGAAGGCTGTTCCCAAAGAGCTGCTTGAAGAGATCATTGGCCTGGCCAACCGCGCGCCTTCCTCAATGAACACCCAACCCTGGCATTTTCACGTGCTAACCGGTGCCCCGCTGGAACGGGTGCGCGAAGGCAATTCCACGCGCATGATGTCGGGTGTGCCCCCGGTCCGCGAGATCGTGGATCACGGTGTCTACGAAGGGCCACACCGCGACCGTCAGGTGGAGATCGCCAAGCAGCTTTTCGCCGCCATGGGCATCGCGCGCGAGGACAAGGAGATGCGGCAGGACTGGGTGATGCGCGGATTTCGTCAGTTCGACGCGCCTGTCTCTGTCGTGGTGACCTTCGACAAAGCGCTGGAGGGGACGACGATCGCCTCCTTCGATACGGGTGCAGTGACCTACGGTCTGGTGCTGGCTGCCTGGTCGAAAGGGCTGGGCGCGGTGATTAACGGGCAGGGCATCATGCAATCTCCGGTCGTTCGGCAGGAGGCGGGTATCCCGGACAATGAAGTCATCATGACCTGCGTCGCGCTGGGCTGGCCGGACGAGGAATTTGCCGCCAACAGCGTGGTTTCGCGCCGACGTCCGGTGGAAGCGGTTGCGCGGTTCGTGGGGTTTGACGAAGAAGACCGCAACGCGGGCTAGGGCTCGCGCGTCTCCTGCTCATCCCCGAAAGCCACGATGGAGAGGGCAAGGAAAAGCAGCCCCGCCAGGACCGAAGTCTGCAAAGAAATCCCCGCCGTGTAGCTGAGGCCTGGCAGATCCGTTGTTCCGGTGAGGTTCATCAGGGTGATGGCAAGTGCGGCGGAGATGCCGAGAACCCCTATGCATTCGACGGCGAAGAAGGACCGCTTCAGGATCCGGTTCGCCGCCCAAACATAGAGTACAAGGACAAGGGCCGTTATCATGGCCATCCGCTCCGTTGCCTCTGTCTGCGCAAAGAAAAGCGCGGAGGGCCCGTGCCAGCCAGAGACCTGACCCATCATCGTCAGCCCGACAAGGCCAAGCAGAAGGGCGTTCAGCAGATGGCTGAGCTTCACCCGACCGCTCAGGGCCGTAATCATGGACAGGCCGGCGAAGACAAATGAAAGGGCCGTCGCGGGGACCATGGCCGTCTGCGTAAGGGAATGGCGGACCAAGCCACTGATCTGCAGACCCCATCCCAGAAAGAGTGCTGCGACCGCGTAGAGGGCCACGATCAAGGCCAGTGTCGCGGCTGCGAAGGGGACCAAATTCTTCTTTTGTCTCTGGCGTTCGATGGCAGATACTCCTGCCGCAGATGTCTATTTTCTCATCCTTCAATAGGTCTATTATAATAGACATCGTCCAATAACCCTAGCGCGAAGCACCCCTGTGAGGCGCGTCGGCGGATTACAGCATGTCATGCCCGGAGGATGGGGGAATCCTGCAATCGAACCAGCCGCTTACATCAACAGCGCTTTCCTGATCCAGTGCGCGCCTTTTTTTGGCGGGGGCGATATCTGAACGCCACTTGTCATCGGATCGCTACCAAATCGTCAGAGAGGTCCCGCGAATCAGGGCAGCGAAAGGATGCACGACTCTGCGAGAAGTTGCGCTTGGCAGGAAAAGGATTGCGCGGCGGCCTATCGGGAATGGCCGCTCCATCTGCGCAGGCCGCAGCCCATGACTGACCACCTTGCGTTGGTGCAAGGTCCGGGACCCCTGGCATTTCGGGAACGTCCGGGATCGTTGGCGTGCGTTTACCAGTTTACCCCCGAATATGCTTGAACACCTTGGGCTCCACGCTCGCCGCGGCCAGAAGGCCGCCCCAGAGGGCACCTGGCACACCGGGGCTCGCCACGTCCTGACCCGCCAGATACAATCCCTCGACGGGTGTCTCAGCGCGCAACGCGTCGCTCATGATGCGTTGGGGCGTGACATCCAGACCGTAGAAAGCGCCCCGATGATGCCCGGTGATTTCCGCGGTGGCGAGAGGCGTGGAAACCTCCTTGAAGACCACCAGTTTGGCAAGTTCGGGGAAGTAGGCTTTGAACTGCGCGAAGAGAGTTTCTTCCAGCTGGCTCTTGAAGGCCCGGTAGTCCTCACCCCGCGCCTGTGACGGAAGTTCGCCCCATCGGGCCACGGTCGACCAGTCCGTCCAGGCTATCAGTTCGCCCGCATGCTTTTGTCGGGGTCCCGGATCGTGCGAGGGATCCTTGAGAGAGGCGAAAGAAACGAACATCGCTGGCGGCTGACCCTTGGGCGCGTCCGTCCAGATTGCATCGACCTCTCCCGTTGGATACAGCCAATGGTTCGACCGTGTCGCCCCCGCCGCCTCAATATCGCCTTCAAAGCCCAAAAAGAGGCTGAAGTGCGCGATGGAGGCTGGAAGGGAAAGGATTTCCGCGCGCCAATCCTCCGGTCCGCATCCGTCGGGGAGGAGGGTGTTCACGGTCTCACGCGCGCCAATGCTTGAAATCACGACGTCGGATCGAAACTCCTCGCCATCTGCGGTTCGCACCCCATAAACCCGGTCGCCTTCGATCAGCAGACTTTCCACCGACACCCCTGCGCGGGCATCCCCGCCTGCCTTTGTAATCGTCGGCAGGATGTGGTCCGCGATGGCGGCCCCGCCGCCGACCGGATACCAGGCTCCACAATCCAGGTAGGAGCCCGAGATGAGTGCGTGCAACGCAAAGCTTGCCTTGCTCGGCCGCCCGCCGTGATCGGCCCACTGTGCGGCAAAGGCGGCGGCCAGCAGGGGATTGGATGTGATTTCGTCGATCACCTCCTGGGTAGTCCGGCCGCACCAGCGTTCAGTGGTCCGGCTGTTCCACCACCGGAGCGCGGTGGCCGCAAGCTCCGGCATCGTCCGCGTCGGAAAGACACCCATGGCCGCATCGCGCCCGGCCTTCAGGGCGGCCGTCCAGGCCTCGATCGCCTCAATCTCATCCGGAAACCGTTCCTTGAAATCCAGTTCCTGCGCCTCGTAAGGCCGCGACAGCTGCAGTGGCGGGGCATCGCCGATGTGCAGATTGTCATAGACGGCACCCAGAGGTGCAAACTCAATGGGCGTGTCGGACAGCCAGTCGATCAAATTGCGCATAGGCTCGCCCGGCGCGACACCGCTGAGGTAATGAATGCCCGCGTCCCAACTGAAACCCTCGCGGCTGAAACTGTGGGTCAGGCCACCGAGCTTTTGGTACTGCTCAAGCACCAGAACCCTTTTCCCAAGTCGTGACAGGACGGCGGCGGCGCCCATTCCCCCCATGCCCGATCCAATGACGATGGCGTCCCAATTCTCCTTTTCGGTCTTCATTCTGAAATCCCTTCTCTGTGGCGCAATACTGAAATGATATTCAGGAAATAGATGTCGGATGTTCGCGGCATTTAACCGAAAGAAGCGACCGGCACATTTGATCGACGTCAATTCGGGGTGGTGTAGAAACAAGCGCGCCTTGCCAAATCAGATAATGACGTCTGGCAGGTCCTTGGGATGGTGCGTGATCGCCTCAAAACCATCGTCGGTCACGATAAAGCTGTCGCCGACCTGGGCGCGGAAGCTGTCGACCGTGACGGAACCGTCGATGGCAAAGACCATGCCCGGCTGCAGGGTCGTTCTGTCGCCGGTGACCAGCTGCGGCTTTTCCAAAAAGCTGAAGCCGGTCGCACGCCCGCAGCGGAAGGGATAGTCATACCCGGCGCTCTGGATCACATCGGCATAGGCGGTGTGCACGCTTTCCGCCGTCACACCGGGGCGCAGGGCAGCAAGGGCAGCCCGCTGGCTTTCCACCGCAACGCCATAAACCTGCGCCTGGGATTTGTCTGCGATTTCCCCGATCCAGAAAGTGCGGTCAAAACCCAGCTTGAACCGGTGGAAGTTCGTCATGCCGCAGAAACACAGAAAGACCGGCTCGCCCTTCCTCATGATGCGGGTTGAGGCACGGTGGTGGGTTTTGGTGATTTCGGGGCCAGAGGCCATGATCTGCAGGAAATGCGTGTTGGGCGACATATCCGCATCATCGTAGTGGGCCGAGAGCAATTCAGCCGCCTTTCGGGTGCCCGCCTCGGAGGTTGCGAGGGCCACTTCGTATTCGGGCACGCCGTCTCCGATAGCCGCGCGCCCGGCGGCCATCATGGCCCCGGCCACTTCGCCCGCGTGCCGGGCGAGTTGCAGCTCTTCGTTTGACTTGATCATCCGCATGTCCGCCAGCAACGGAGTGACGGTGGTCAGGCGCTTGGATGGGATCAGATCGCCAAGGTACGCACGCACAAGGGGCGGCATCTGATCCGGCTCGATCCCGATCTTGGCCGCTCCCTTGGCGATCTGGGGCAGTTCGGCGCGCCATTCGCCACCCATGCCGTCATTCCAGGGCGCGATGCGGTCGACACGGGCCGCTGACCGAGCAGCGTTGAAGTCAAGGTTGGGGGTGATCAGCAGCGTCTCGCCATCACGTGGGATGGCCAGGATGGTCGGTCTGCCGAACTCCATATGCAGGTAGTCGTAGTAGCCTGTCAGGTAATAGACGTTGTCGTCATCGGTGATGAGCGCCACATCGATGCCCGCCTCTTGCAGACGTGCGCGGAAAGCCTGCTGTCGGGTTTGATAGTCCGTCATCCCTTTTTCTCCGCTGCCGATAGAGTCGCGCAGACCAAGAGTGCGTGAGGTTTAGCAGAGATGACAGCTTTTTCTAAAGGAGCACGGCACCGGGCCACCGCCTTCAGTTGATGCTGATCACCCTCTCTGGGTTCTCACCTTTCGCGGTTTCGCAGGCATCCGGCGCCGAATTGCAGAACATCACGGTCCGTCCGGTAAGTTGCCTGATCCGCTCCAAAATGGCGATTTCCTTCTGAATGAAGGCTTTGCGCGCGGAATCCATCTCACTCACCTTGCCGGTCAGGTAGATCTGACCTTGGACGGCTGAAACACGTTCCGCAATCGCCTGCGTGTCTGACTGCCAGTCCCGGTGGGTGCTGAATTGCATGAAGGTAAGCTGCAGGTGAAAGGCGGCGACAAGCAGGAGAAGCTTTGGTGTGATCTGCCGGTGGTCTGCAGCGTCTCGGTGCAGGATGATTGCCGCGCGGACCACGATCAGGGCGTAGAAGACCCAGGCGAAGATGAAGGCACGGGGTGGGGTGATCACGCCGAGTTTGAGAACCTGCACCACGATCAGCGCAATGCCCATCCAAAGACCCGCATGTAGATATAGAGCCTCAAGCCGCGCTCTCTTGACCAGCACCAGGGTGGCGCCGCCGAACAGGGCGATATGGAAAAAGAGCGCGGGCTGGAAATCGAAGGTTGAGCGGTCAAAGAAATGGGCAAAGGACTGGAGGATCAAAGGAATATTCGTGATCAAACCATTGAGGTCGGCGGCGGGCGTACCCTCGCGCCATTCGGCCGGGGGGACGCCAAAGACGCCATGGACCTGCCAGTTGATCGCGAATGCTGTCAGAACGGCCAGGACAAAGCTTGTCGTGAAGAGGCTGAGAAGACCGAAGAGGTCGAGGAAGGACCTTCTGTAGGTGCGGGCCAGGCATACCGCCAGCAGCAGAAGCGGGTAGGTCGTGTAGGCCAGGAAGGTGAGCGTGACGAAGAGGGGCAGCAATGCGCGATGGGTGCGGACCGAAAGGGTGCAGCCGAGTGCGGCGTAAAGCGCGACAAGGGCAAGCCCCGGAATGAGTGTGTTGAACCAGAGCGCGATCAGGGAGGCCGATGGGGCCACGAGCACGATCAGGGCAAGAACCGCGGCGAACCAGGGGGAGCCGTCCCTGCCCATCGCCACCACGCCGATGGCGGCGGCAAAGAGCGCCCATAGGGCCTGGTAGACCGCGAAATTCAGCCAGGCGGGTGTCACGATCTCTCGCAGATGCCAGAGGTAGTTGACCCAACGTCCTTCGTGCAGGGTTTTGGGCCAGAAGGCGTCCGGCTCAGCGAAGAAGGCGGGATAATCATCGTGTCGGATCAGGGGATCCGCTATCGTGGGGAGCGAGATCAGCAAGACACCGATCAGGGCCACGACAAACGTGGGCCAGAGCCGAACACCCTCCCGTTCTGCTTCGGTGGGTGCGTAGTCCGTCGAATAGGTAGCGGCGTGCGTCATGCAAGCTGGCCGGTCGGGTTGGATTTGCGCCGGGCGCGTGCTGCGATGATCTTGGCGCGGGTTTGCGCGATACGGGTGACGGTCCCTTCGGGAAGGTGTGACACCAGCGCCCGGCGCAGTTTCCAAAGTGCGTCGCCGCCATTTTCAACCGCCTGACCGGCGGGCACTTCGCAGGCCAGAACTTCCGCTGGCAGACCCCTCCGGCCAGCCTCATTTACGTACAAGATGGCGTTAAAACGGTACCAGGGTTCAACCTCTTGTGCGCCTTTGAGCCGTGGACGTAGACAATCGAAGGCGGTGTAGCCGCGCGTGGCGAAGAGATCCTGCCAGAAGGAAAGCGGCTGTTCGTTGACGTGAAATTCTCCGCCCTGACCGGTTACGGCCGCAGAGAAGAGGACGCGGTCAGAGGCGCGGGTGAGGCTGTCAACAAGCGTTTCCGAGGCGGAGGTTGGCAGGTGTTCGCCCACCTCAAGGCTTTGCGCCAAGTCGAAGAGGCGGCCTGTCTCAACCGGTTTTGTAAGATCGGCGGCCAGAAAGCAGTCCTTGGGCACCGCAAGCTGCGTGCGATCGACGTAGTCACCGTCGACGGCCAGCACTTCGCCTGCGCCGAAGTTCTGCCATTCGTTCAGCCAGACGCCGCGGCCGCTGCCCAGATCCAGTACGCTTGCGGGTTCGATCCAGGGGCCCAATTCGCCGATGAGTCGCTGCGCGGAGCGGCGCGCGCCCTCATCGATGTAGTCGAAAAAGGTGTTGTTATAGATATGTGTCACGACAATTTCTCCGTTTGATTGGGATCCCTGCCAAAGACCCAGAGTGACATTAGAATGAAGTTCTGTAGGGGAAGGATAACCGTGACCATCAAGGCGGATACGCCATCGCTTAGGCCAAGGTGCGGCCCGATCCATCCGGTGACGAGCGCGGAGGTCAGGAAGCCCAGCCCGATCATCACGCTGAAACGCAGAAACTGCCAACTGTCGGCCAGCTTGCGGTCGAAGGTGAAGGCCGCCTGCCCGATATACTGAACCGCCACGGCCAGTCCGAATGCTAGCGCGTTGGCCAGCGCCTGCGCGACCCCAAGGTGCAGCAGCACCAGATAGGCCAGCACATAAAGGCCGGCAACGCCCACACCCACCAGGGCAAACCGCACCATGGTCCCACCCGTGCGCATCGTCAGGCCCGCTTTCTCAGCGGTGTGGGCTCATTGATCTGCGCTTCCTCGGCTCCGTTCGCCTCGGCATGCTCGGACTTGTAGTAAAGCGGACGACCCTTCGCTTCGATATAGAGGCGGCCGATGTATTCCCCCATAATACCCAAGGTGAGGAGTTGGATCCCTGAAAAGATGCTGATCGCCAGGACGATGGAGGCCCAACCGGGTGCCGTCTGGTAGACGATCAGGGAGTGAAGCACGTAGATCATCATCAGCGCGGAAAACCCGAGGCTGAAGAAGGAAAGGCGCGTCGCCAGTTTCAGCGGCTTGGTCGAAAATGCGGTGATGGCGTCCGTGGCAAAGCGCAGCATCTTGCGCAGCGGATATTTCGTCTCGCCCCATTCGCGGCCCGCGCGGGTGTATTCGATGCCGATCTGGCTGAATCCGACCCAGGCGAACATGCCGCGGATAAACCGTGCGCGTTCCGGCATGGCGAGAACAGCGTCCAGCGCGCGTCGGCTGACAAGGCGGAAATCACCGGTGTCGCGTGGTATTTCGATATCCGACATGATGTTCAGAAAGCGGTAAAAGCCGTAGGCGGTGACCCGCTTGAAAAGCGTCTCGCCCTTCCGTTCAATCCGGCGTCCGTAGACGACATCGTGACCCCGGTCCATCATTTGCATCATGTCGGCCAGAAGCTCGGGTGGATCCTGAAGATCCGCGTCCAGCATGAAGATCCGCTCGCCCTTCGCCGCCTCTAGACCTGCGGTAAGGGCAACCTGATGCCCGCGATTGGCGGAAAGGCGCAGACCGGCCAGTTGCGGGCAGGTCTTGCGGGCCTCTTCGATGGCCTGCCAGGTGCCGTCCGTGGAGCCGTCATCGACCAGAATGATCTCGGCCTGCTTCCCGTAAACGGCCGTCGTCTCATAGAGCCGAACCACCAGATGCGGGATCGACTCCTGTTCATTCATGCAGGGTACGACAACGGAAAGTAACATGCTCAGCCCTTTGGGGTTCTATCGCAGGACCAAATTTAGGGATGGTTTGTGTCCCAAATTGGGCTTGGATTGGGCGATACTCTGAAACAGTTTGTCTTTCATTTGGAAACGACGCTTTGAATTTGCCCGGTCCGTCGTCACACGCACACCTTCATGGACCCTCGAGCGGTGTCGAGTGACCCTTCTGACAATTAGAAATAGGCAGCAAGTAACTGGGAATGCAGGGGGAGGTCACAAAAATAATTCCTAAATAGATATATATTTCAATGGTTTGATCTCATTATCAGGCAACTACTGCACATTTTTTTGAACCATTTTTTCTTACAGTCGTTGTTTTCCCAACACCGCCTTGATGGCGTAGAAATGAAAGGAACTAGAGATGAAGACAGGACTCGCAATCGCAGGTGTCGTTGTTGTCGCCGCCGTGGCCGCCGCAGGTTTCTACATGGTCGACATCGACCAAACCCAGGAAACGCGCCTGCCGGACGTTGAAGTCACCGTCGAAGACGGCCAAATGCCCAAGTTCGACGCTGAGGTAGGTTCGG
This sequence comes from Sulfitobacter sp., assembly GCA_013002405.1. Lineage (GTDB taxonomy): Bacteria > Pseudomonadota > Alphaproteobacteria > Rhodobacterales > Rhodobacteraceae > Sulfitobacter. The sequence continues at coordinate 23,870 of JABDKA010000049.1, forward strand.
TGAGTGTCGGGCAGGAAGAGGTGACCGTCGAGGTGCCTGAAGTCAATGTGACGATGGAAGAAGAGACCGTCACGGTCCCGAAGATCAGCGTCAATCCGCCAAGCGACGACAGCTAACCGCAAATTCAGAACACTTTGAGAAGCCCCGCCAATCGGCGGGGCTTTTTGCTGTGGGAAGGGCATGCCAAAGGTAGTCGTGGCATCGTCCGGCCACTTCACGCTATCAATGTCCTGCGCACTTTGCCCCAGCGGCAGGAGACCCGCTTGACCCGGCTTTTTTCATCCAAAGACCGTCCCATGCACCTCGGCCCCTATCCGGTGGAAAAGCTGCGCCGGATGGTTGCCCTTCCGGACCTCGGAAAGGTCCCGCCGATGGTGCCGCTGAGCTTTGATCGGCCGGAGGATCCCTTTTCCATCGTCAATGCGATGCGGGAACATCAGGCGATGCTGGACACGATCCGGGGCGGATTGGTGAATGGGGTGATAGCGGTCACTCCTGACGATCCGCTAGAGCGCGCGAACCACCTGAAATCATTTGGTTACTTTGCCGACGCCGCTGTCGTTGGGACCTGCCTCTTGCCTGAGGCGGCGCTTCTGGAAAGGCCGATTATCAATCCGGATGTGGCGCAGCTGGCAGAAGACTTACAGACAAAGCAGACCAAGACACTGGCCTCGGGCATCGACATGATCATGGCTGATCTCAAGGAATCCGCTGCTGCCGAGCTGCCGGGAATTGAGGGTCACAGCCACGCGATTGTCTTTCTCTACGAAAACCCCCGTGAGGTCCGGACGGATGAGCCCGGGATCTGCTGGATCAGGGACGCGCAGGCCCACCGGGCCGGTCTGCTTGCCGCAGAAACGGCCTGCGTGATCGCCAATTACCTGCGGTTGCTGGGGCACGATGCGCGGGGGCATACGGTATCGGCAAGCGATGTTGACCTGGGCAAGCTGGCGGTCGCTGCGGGTCTGGCGACGGTCGAGAAGGGCGCTTTACACCACCCCTACATCAGAGACCGCTTTGGTCTGGCGGCCGTGACCACCAGCTTTGAGATTGCGCCGGACCAGCCGCTTGCGTCGCTCGCGGATCAGCCCGGCTCGGCCTTTGGCATTGGTTGGCGCATGGCGGGCTCGGCCCCCAAGAACGCGGGTAATGCGGTCCCCTATGCCAAGCGCCGCTTCGTTGACGGTGCCCAACCGTTCGAGCGGCTCAAGCGGGTGGATGAACCCACGACATACATCGATGAGGCGCAGGTTGCCCGGGTGCCCAAACGCACCGACATGTTCGCCCGCGCACAGTTCGGCGACATGGGCAAGAAGCTGCAGGAAAGCGCAACTGGCGGGCACTACGTGCGCAAGGCGGCACCCTCCATGGCACAGCGCCGGGCACTTGGCGCTTTCGTTCTGTTGCAGGACGGGACGCCTGCGGAAGAAAAGCAAGAGATCGAGCCGCAGACAGCCGCTGACCTGATCAAGGCGACCAGCTATTTCCTGGGAATCGACGCGGTCGGTATATCCCGTTGTCCCGACTGGACCTGGTACAGCCACGACGCCCGGGGAGAGGTCATTGACCCGCCGCACGATCAGGCCATCAGCATGGTGGTCGATCAGGGATATGAGACCATGGAAGGCTCCTCGGGCGATGACTGGATCGCCGTGGCACAGTCCATGCGTGCCTATCTTCGGTTTTCATTGCTGGGCGGTGTGATCGCCAAGCAGATTCGAAACCTGGGCTACAGCGCCAAGGCCCATACGGTGATGGATGGTGAGGTTCTGCAGCCGCCGCTGCTGCTCTTGTCAGGGTTGGGAGAGGTCAGCCGCATCGGTGAGGTGATACTCAACCCCTATCTGGGGCCACGGTTGAAGTCCGGCGTTGTCACGACCGACCTGCCGATGGCGCACGACAAGCCCATTGATTTCGGCCTGCAGACCTTTTGCGAAAGCTGCAACAAATGCGCGCGGGAATGTCCTGCGGGGGCCATCACGGCAGGTCCCAAGCTGATGTTCAACGGCTACGAAATCTGGAAATCAGACAGCCAGAAATGCACGACCTACCGGATCACCACCGAAGGCGGCGCAATGTGCGGGCGCTGCATGAAGACCTGCCCCTGGAATCTTGAGGGCATTTTCAAGGAAAGACCTTTCCGGTGGGCCGCGATGAACGTACCGCAACTGGCCCCCGCACTGGCCCGGTTGGACGATGCGGTGGGCAACGGGGGGCTGAACCCGGTCAAGAAATGGTGGTGGGACCTGGAGATCAGGGAGGATGGCGGCTACCGCCCCACCACCAAGCCCGTGAACCGGCGCGATCTGCAGCGCGATCTTGATCTGAAGTATGAGGATCAGACCCTGGCCGTCTATCCTGCCCCCCTGGCCCCGCACCCCTATCCCTATCCCTTCCCCATGGACCGCGAGGCGGGGATCCAGGCCTATCAGGCGATGGTCAGCGCGGATGAGCACCGGAGGCGCCGGGCCCAGGGAGACGAGAGGGTGCTGCACAAATACACCGCACGTGATGAAAGTCCCGTGCTTGAGGTTGAGATCACCCGGGCGGAGGAAATGGCCGACGGGGTGACCAAGTATGAGTTCCAACTGACGGATCGGGGCGATCTGCCAGTCTGGGAGGCGGGCGCGCACCTCGATCTTGTGGTCGCGCCGGAATACCTTCGGCAGTATTCGATGTCCGGCGATCCGGCAGACCGGAGCCGCTATCAGATCGGAGTTCTGCGAGAGGAGGCCGGGCGGGGCGGCTCCAAACTGCTGCACCGTATCTTTGACGTCGGTCGGCGCATCTTCATCTCGCGGCCGATCAATCACTTCGCGCTCGACCCCTCGGCGACGAAGGTCTTCCTCATGGGTGGCGGGATCGGGATCACCCCGATGATCGCCATGGCCCAGACCCTGCACCGCGAAAGGCGCGAGTTCGAGATGCACTATTCGGGCCGCTCTCGTAACCAGATGGGATACCTGAAAGATCTGGACAGCTTTGAGTGGTCCGATCGGGTGCATTTGCACATCAGTGATGAAGGCACGCGGCTGGACCTGGCGCGGTTCTTTGACCGCTACAATGAAGGTTGGCACGTCTACACCTGCGGGGCGGATCGCTACATGACCGCGGTACTGGATGCGGCGGAACGGGCGGGCTTTCCCGAAGGGGCGCGGCACCTGGAATATTTCTCCGTTCCCGAGGTCCCCGAGTATGAGAACCATCCCTTCAAACTGCGTCTTGCTTCAACCGGTGAGACACTTGATGTCCCGGCTGACAAGACAGCCGCTGAGGTGCTGATTGCCCATGGTCATCCTGTCGACATGAAGTGCGATGATGGCATCTGCGGTGTCTGCCGCTGCGGGGTCATCGCGGGAGAGGTCGAGCACCGCGATTTCGTCCTTTCGGCGGTGCAAAGGAAGGACGGCATGATCCTGTGCCAATCGCGCGCCCTCGCAAAAGACGGTGAGATCACGCTCGACCTTTGACCTTCCGATAAGGGCATTTCACCTCCTGTTTAATTTGCCCGGGCCACGATGCCGGTCAAAGCAACCAGTTCTGCTCGGGTCGCCGCGTGGCTTCAGATGCAGGGCCGCAATCAAGGATTTGCCTAAACGCGGCGAGGATAAATATGAACACGCCGAACACCCTGTCGAGCTTTGTTGACCGGATGCCGACCAGCACACTGGAGCAGTGTAATCGGGAAGAGATCCACCTGTCCGGTCCCATTCAGGAAGGTGGAGCCCCTGTCCTGCTGGTTCGGAAAAAAGCGCCAAATCGTTGGGGTTTCGAAGGACCTCGATGCCTTTCTGCCCCGCAACCCGCCGAGCTGCTTTCCCGTCCCCTCATGACACCGGGTGCCGGTCTGGCGGATAAGATCGATGCAGTTGAAGGCGAGCAGCAGGTCCTGCACGGGGTTCTTGAATTTGGTTTTCCCCGGGGTGGCGTTGAATAGGCCACCGTCCCCCACCTGCACGATGGCAAACGGACCATCGAATTTCTGCCGAATCACAGACCCTCAGCCAAGGCGGTGCGGAGCAAGATGCGGCTCTGCGGATCAGGCTGGACGTCCACGCCGAGAACGACAAAATGGTCGAGGTCGCGGTGACGGACACTGATCTTGGCATTCCTGCGGAGCTTGCGGAGAATGTGATGAAGCCAATGCAAAGGCTGCACAGTCCGGCCGCGTCATTGGGGGATTGGGTCACGGCCTTCTGCAAAGGCACCGGGGCATCGCCGCCGTCCCCCCAAATCGGTGGATCCCAATCAGCATTCAGCCCGCACCAAAAGCATCCCGCGCAACCTGAGCTGTGACCAGCAGGCCGGTTTCCATATTGGTGAACTCCAACCGGCCACCGTGCAAAGCCACGATCTCGGAGGCGATGGACAGGCCCAGCCCCACACCCCGCTCCTTCGTCGCGCCGTGGCCGCGCATGAAGGGCAGGATCACCCGGTCCAACTGATCCGGCTCGATGCCGGGCCCGAAATCGCGGACACTGACCTTGAGCGTGCTCTCCGTATCCGGACCCACCTCAACTACCGCGCGGCCGCCGTATTTCAGTGCATTGTCGATCAGGTTGGAAAAGGCGCGCCGCAGCTTGTCCGGCTGCCCCCGCATGAAGCACTGGTTGTCCGCGCGCACCCGGACATCTTCGGCAGCGGCAAAGATTGACCCGGCAGAGCGCAGATCAACCTCTTCGGGTGCGATGAATTCTACATTTCGCCCCACATCGCGGTAGTCATTCACGAGGCTTTCCAGAAGGGAGACAAGCGAGAAGCGCAGGCTTTCTTCCTCCTGCGCGCCGATGCTGAGCAAATCCAACGCACCGTCGATGATGCCGGTGATCTCATCCAGGTCCGCTTCGAACCTCTCGTGGAGTGCCGGATCCTCAAGCAATTCGGTGCGCAGCCGCATCCGGGTCACAGGCGTGCGCAGATCGTGCGAGATGGCCGCAAGCCCGCGGGACTTGCGTTCCTGTTCGTTGCGGAACTGTTCGGTCAGATGGTCAATCCGGTCCCCGATCATCAGCGCTTCGGTCGAGGCGAGGGGCGGCATGGGGCGCGTGGCCAATCGCCGGATGGCAAGCCGTTGGAAGGGCGCGGCGAGGTTCACGGCCAGCGGCAGAAAGAGCGAAAGGCCAATCGCGAAACCGGCAACGCCAAGGAGTGCTGTGAGGGTCTGGCTGAACCGGTCCTGCCAGAGACGTGGCGCGTCGATGAAAAGAACGTCACCGCCCGGCAGGAACAGCACCAGGCGCGTCTCCTGATCCTGACGGGCAATCGCCTTGGACAGGGCGGCAAGACGGTCCGCGGCGGAAAGGGTGCTGTCCCCGGTCTGCAGCGCCTGGGGCAGTTTGGCGGGCTGATCAAACCTGATGGCTGCACGGTAGCGGGTCTCATCCAGCTCCAGGATCAGGGGAACGGTGGCGGTCGGCAGGGCCTCCGGCAGGCTGCGGCGGCGTTCGACCGTATAGGGCGCCCGGGTGTAACTGCCTGGGGCATTCAGGGATTTCGCTGTTTCGCGCCGGATGATTTCGGCCAGAACCTCACCCGATGTTTCTGCCTCGTTCAGCGCGCTGCCGCGTTTGTTGAAATTGTATACGGACAGCCCCGTTATGACCGCGCCCGCAACGTAGGCGACCAGCACAAGCAGTGGAAGGCGTTGCGCCAGCGCCTGCGGCAGAAGGCCGATCATGCTTGGGATTGGCCCCTTCACCTCAGCGCAACTTTTTCAGCTCTGCGGCGAACTGGTAGCCCTTGTTGCGCACCGTGCGGATGAAATCCGCGCCATGGACGGCCCCTGACAGCTTCTTTCGCAGGCGGCTAACCAATATGTCGACACGGCGGTCTTCGGGTCCCAGCTCCATCTCGAATATTCGCCGCCCGATCACTTCACGGCTGACAGGATCGGGGGAGGCGCCAAGGAGAAGCGTGATAAGCTGGTATTCGGTCGAACTGAGGGGAACGTGCGTGTTGTCCGGGCTCTGTAATTTCTGGTTTGCCATATCCAGCATCCAACCGGCAAAGCCAACCGTCCCGGAGAGGCGCCTTTCCGTGCTCTCCCGGCTGCGACGAAGAAGTCCGTTGATGCGGGCCAGCAGTTCGCGCGGGTTGAAGGGCTTTTCAAGGTAGTCGTCAGCGCCCAATTCGATGCCCTTGATCCTGTTGGCATCCCCCCGCATCGCCGACAGGATGATCAGCGGCACATCGGACTGCCCGCGCACCCATCTGCAAAAGGACAGGCCATCCTGCCCGGGCAGCGTGATGTCGACGATGAACAGATCAAACCCGTCCAGGCCCTGACGCTGGCCCGATTCCGCCGTGTCTGACACCACGCATTCAAAGTCGCGCTTCTTCAGGTAGGTGGATAGAAGCGAGGAGATTTCGGCGTCATCCTCGATGATGTGAACACGGGGCAAGGGTGTCATCCCCTCCTCTGGGATCTGGTCTGGTGAGGCTATCAGCATCCAGTGCGATACAAAATGTAACAAATCCAACCGGTACGGGTGGCGCTGTTTTTGCCTAAGGTTGCGCAGGCTCAACAGCCCAACACGATTCTGGGAGGAACACATGACATATTTTTCGAAAGCGCTGGTCAGCGCCGTTGCCCTGACCGTTGCAATGGCCGCTCCGGCCAAGGCGGACCCCAAGGCCGAGGTGCTCCACTATTGGACATCCGGTGGTGAAGCCAAGGCGGTGAAGGCGCTGCAGGAGGCATTTGCCGCCCGCGGTGGCGAATGGATCGACGCACCGGTGGCCGGTGGCGGCGGTGACGCGCAGGCGGCCGTTCTGCGGGCGCGCGTGCTGGCTGGCGATCCGCCAGCGGCCGTACAAATCAAGGGCCCCAATATTCAGGAGTGGGCCGAGGCCGGTGCACTGGCAGACCTGTCCGATGTGGCAGAGGCCCAGAACTGGGACGCGGTGTTGCCCCAGACCATTCAGGATATCGTCAAGTACGAAGGCAACTACGTGGCCGTTCCGGTGAACGTACACCGGGTTGACTGGATCTGGGCCAACCCCGAGGTGCTGGCGAAGGTTGGTGCCGACGTGCCGACAACATGGGACGAATTCAACGCGACAGCGGACAAGCTGCTGGCGGCCGGGATCATCCCTCTGGCCCACGGCGGACAGCCCTGGCAAGACGCGACTGTCTTTGAAACCGTTGTGCTGGGCATCGGCGGTGTGGACTTCTACCGCAAGGCGCTGGTGGATCTGGACATGGACGCGCTGGGCTCTGACACGATGGTCGCGGTCTTCGACCAGATGCGCAAAATGCGCGGCTATGTGGACCCCGACTTCCCGGGCCGCGACTGGAACCTGGCGACGGCCATGGTGATGCGCGGTGAGGCCGCCATGCAGATTATGGGCGACTGGGCCAAGGGCGAGTTTGCCGCAGCAGGGTTGGAGCCGGGCAAGGACTATGTCTGCGCGCCGACACCTTCCGAGGGGGGCTACCTACTCAACTCTGACAGCTTCGCGATGTTCAACGTCTCTGGCGCGGACCAGGTGGAAGGCCAGAACCTTCTGTCCGAACTGATCCTCGGAACCGAGTTCCAGGAGACATTCAACCTCTTCAAGGGCTCCATTCCCGCCCGTACGGACGTACCGCGTGGTGAGTTCGACGCCTGTGCAATCAAGTCGATGGATGACATGGTTGCGGCGGCCGACGGCGGTACCCTTCTGGGCTCCATGGCGCACGAGATCGCACAGGCCGGTGCCGTCCGCGGCGCCTTCATCGACGTGGCCACGGCCCACTTCAACTCGGACATGTCCTCTGAAGAAGCGGTCGAAAAGCTGGTCTCTTCGATCAAGCTCGCGATGTAAGCCTTCTCCCAACGCGGCCTGGCCTCATTCGGGGTCGGGCCGCGCACCTTTACAGAGGTCGAGGAGAGGACAGTCATGTCACGCCCCCCCATTCCCTTTACGGATCGCATCGCCCGGGCGCTGCCGCAGATCGTCGTGGCCCCTTCATTTGCCGCGATCCTGTTCTTCGTCTACGGCTTTATCGCCTGGACCGGTTATATCTCGATGTCCAAGTCGAAGATGCTGCCAAACTACGATTTCGTCGGCATTCGTCAGTACTGGCGTCTTTTTCAGATGGACCGCTGGTCAGTCGCGCTGGAAAACCTCTTCATCTTCGGATTCCTTTTCATCGCGGTCGCCATCGTCATCGGCTGTCTGCTGGCTGTCCTGCTGGATCAGCGCATCCGGGCCGAAGGTTTCATCCGCACCATCTATCTCTACCCGATGGCGATTTCCTTTATCATCACCGGAACGGCCTGGAAGTGGATCATGAACCCATCGCTGGGTCTGGAAACGGTCGTGCGCGGCTGGGGCTGGGAAAGCTTCCGCTTTGGCTGGACCAACGATGAAACGCTCGCCGTTTACGCGCTGGTCATGGCCGCCGTCTGGCAAAGCGCGGGCTTCGTGATGGCGCTGTTCCTCTCCGCCCTGCGGTCGGTCGATCAGGACATCATCAAGGCGGCGAGCCTGGATGGCGCTTCCCCCTGGAAAATCTACACCCGCATCATCTTGCCCTCCATGAGGCCTGTCTTCATGTCGGCCGTGGTGATCCTGGCCCACCTTGCGATCAAGAGCTTCGATCTGGTCGTGGCGCTCACCGGCGGCGGTCCTGGCTATGCCTCAACCCTGCCCGCAAATTTCATGTACGAGATGACCTTCCGCCGGAATGAGATCGGCGTGGGTGCGGCCTCTGCCATGGTAATGCTGGCGACGGTGGCGGCGATCATGGTGCCCTACCTTTATTCTGAATTGCGGGGGAAGAAGCATGTCTGATCACACCTACTCCCCCGCCCAAGGCCAGTCCGTCCTCTGGATGCGGCTCTTGCTTTGGGCGCTGCTGATCCTCTTTGCGATCTGGTTCCTGCTGCCTGCCTATGTGGTCGTTGGAACCTCGCTCAAGGATCTTGAGGAAATCCGCGGGGGCTCACTCCTTGCCCTCCCGCATGAGCTGAACTTCAGCGCCTGGAAACATGCCTGGAACGAGGCCTGCATCGGTGTCCGGTGCACCGGGTTGGAGCCGTATTTCTGGAACTCCGTCTTCATGGCCCTTCCGGCTGTCTTCATCTCAACCCTGCTGGGTGCGCTGACGGGTTATGCCCTGACCAAGTTTCAGTTTCGCGGGGCCAACATGATTTTCGCGCTGATCCTCTTTGGCTGTTTCGTGCCCTTCCAGGTGGTGATCCTGCCCATGGCTCAGACTTTGGGACGGCTGGGCATCACCAACACTGTCTATGGTCTGATCCTGGTTCACTCGGTCTATGGTCTGGCCTTCACCACGCTTTTTTTCCGCAACTACTATGTCACCATTCCCGATGAACTGGTGCGCGCGGCTACCATCGACGGGGCGGGGTTCTTCACCATCTTTCGCCGGATCATTCTGCCCCTGTCACCACCCATCATCGTGGTGTCTGTCATTTGGCAGTTCACCCAGATCTGGAACGATTTCCTCTTCGGGGCCTCCTTCACCACCGGCGGCGCGCAGCCCATCACGGTGGCGATGAACAACCTTGTGAATACCACCACGGGCGTCAAACAGTACAACGTCGATATGGCCGCGGCCCTGATCACCGCCGCGCCCACGCTTTTCGTCTATATCGTCGCGGGCCGCTATTTCGTGCGCGGGCTGACGGCGGGATCGGTCAAAGGATAATCTCATGGCTTCTCTGACAATCAAGAACGCGGTCAAACGCTACGGCAACGTCGAGGTTCTCAAGGGCGTCGATATCGACCTTGAGGATGGAGAGTTCCTGGTGCTGCTCGGGGCCTCCGGCTGCGGCAAATCCACCCTGTTGAACATGATCGCGGGGCTGGAAAGCGTGACCGAAGGTGAGATCATGATTGGTGACCGGGTCATCAACGACGTCCATCCCAAGGACCGCGACATCGCGATGGTGTTCCAGTCCTACGCGCTTTACCCCAACATGTCGGTTGGCAAGAACATCTCCTTCGGGCTGGAAATGCGCGGCGTGCCCAAGAAGGAGCGGGACCAGGCGGTGCAGGAGGTGGCGAAGATGCTGCAGATGGATCACCTGCTGGACCGCAAACCGTCACAGCTTTCCGGTGGTCAGCGGCAGCGGGTGGCCATGGGCCGCGCCTTGGTGCGGCGGCCTGAGGTATTCCTGTTCGACGAACCGCTTTCAAACCTTGACGCCAAGCTGCGCCTTGAGATGCGGACCGAGATCAAGCGCCTGCACAAGCGGCTGAATGCGACCATGGTATATGTCACGCACGACCAGATCGAGGCGCTGACGCTGGCCGACCGTATCGCGATCCTGAAGGACGGTGAGGTCCAGCAACTGGGCACCCCGGCTGAGATTTATGACCGTCCGGTGAATATGTTCGTTGCTGGCCTTGTCGGCTCACCACCGATGAACTTCATTGAGGCGACGGTGGTGCGCACCGATAGTGGATACGCCGCTGAGGTCATGGTCCGCGCCGCAGGGGCGGATCAGACAGTCCTTCTCGACCTTGATGCGCAGGCGGCGGATGTCTCTGACCGGGTGGGGCGAAAGATCATCGTGGGATTGCGCCCCGAAGCGATCACCCAGGCCGGTCAAAAGGCGGGCGGCGATGCACAAAGCTTTCCCTCCGACATCGACGTGACCGAGGCAACGGGGGCTGACACGCTTTGCGTGCTGCACTGGAATGGCAAGGAAGTCATGGCGCGGGTCAGTTCCGGCTATGCCCAGATCATCGAAGGGACGATGGATTTTGCCGTGGACATGAGCCGCGCGAGCCTGTTCGATCCAGAAACCGAGAAGCGGCTGGACTGACCCCGCACCGGTCGGGAGGCGAAGATGTGGCACCTTGTTGCGGATGTGGGCGGTACGAACATGCGGCTTGCGGCCCTGTCGCCGGAAGGCGCGATATTGGAGCAGTGCTCCTTCGCCAGCGCCGATGCGCAGACGGTGCCTGACGCCTGCGCCGCATTCATTTCGGGGCGCGGCGCCGATCCGGCCTGGATCGTGGTGGCGGCGGCGGGTCCGGTTCGGGAAGGTGCGGTCAAGCTGACGAATGTGCACCAGACCCTGACGGAGGCGCAGTTGGCTGCGATTTGCCCGTCGGCCACCGTCCGCATTCTGAATGATTTCGAGGCGGCGGCCTGGTCACTGGCGACAGTCAGCCAGAAAGACGTGGAAATGCTTCGGGGTGCCTTGGACAATCGGAAGGCACCCCGTCTGATCATCGGTCCCGGGACGGGGCTGGGCGTGGGTGCCTTGATCTGGGCGCAAGGTCAGCCGCAGGTAGTCGCAGGCGAGGGCGGTCACGTGAGCCTGGCCCCTCGAACCTTTGAGGAAAGCCCCTATTTCGAGGCGCTTGTGGCCGCCCAGCCAGATTTCCGCATCGGCAACACCCTCGCTGTTGAGGCGGAGGCGATCCTGTCGGGGACCGGCATGCCCCACTTCTACCGCGCCATTGCGCAGGTGGAGGGGCAGGCGGCACCGCTTATCGGATCAGGGGAAATCTTTGCGGCCGCACGCGACAGACGTGACGGAGCGGCAGTGCGAGCAGTGACGCTTTTTCGGGACTACCTCGGCGGACTTGCAGGCGATCTGGGGCTGGCCTTCGGGGCCTGGGGCGGCATTTTCCTCACCGGCGGTGTGGCTCAGTCAAACCGCTGGCTCTTTGACGACGCTTTTCTGTCGGCGGTGAACGCGGGCGGACGGCACACTGCCTGGCGCGAGCGGTTGCCCGTCTGCCTTTACCAGGATGCAAACTTTGGCCTGCTGGGCGCACGAAACTACATCGCGGCGCGGGAGCGGGGGGCATGAGCCCTATCAAGGTGGGTCTTCTGGGCTACGGCATGGCGGGCCGGGTGTTCCACGCGCCCCTGATCATGACAGAGCCGCGGATGGAGTTGGTAAGGATCGGCAGCCGGACCTTCGCCGACAAGAAATTGCCAGAGGGCGTAACGGCTGGCGCCATCGATGCGGTCATTGACGATCCCGAGATTGACCTGATTGTCATCGCCACGCCCAACGACAGCCACGCGCCACTGGCCAGGCGCGCGCTTGCGGCGGGCAAACATGTAGTGGTGGATAAGCCTTTTGCCCTGTCGGCAGAGGAAGCCGTTTCTGTGATCGAAGCAGCGCGGGAGGCGGATCGTCTGCTCAGCGTTTTTCAGAATCGTCGCTGGGACGGTGGCTTTCTAACCGCGCAAATGGCGCTGTCAAAGAATCGTCTGGGCGAGGTCAGCTATGCCGCCCTGCATTTTGACCGCTACAGCCCGGTGATAAAAAATCGCTGGCGGGAGCAGGCAGTTCCGGGGTCGGGGGTACTTTACGATCTGGGGCCCCATCTTCTGGATCAAATCCTTTGTCTCTTCGGCAAGCCGGACGCCATCACCGCAACCCTCGCCGCGCAGCGTGAGGGAGCTATCGTGGACGACTTTTTTCACATCACCTGTGGCTTCGGTGCCCGACAGGTGGTGGCCCACGCCAGCGCTCTCATGCCTGACCACGGCCCGCGCATCGCGCTTTACGGCGATAGGGCGACGCTCTTTCAGTACGGCTTTGACGGGCAGGAAGGGGCACTCAAGGAAGGTCGCGCGCCGGACGATCCGGGCTGGGGTGAGACGCCGGGTAGTACGGTTATTCAGGTAGGGCCCGATGGGACTGAGACGGAGTTGGAGCCGCGCAAAGGCGCTTACGAGGCCTACTACGCGAACGTTGCCGCAGCCATCCTTGATGGTGCCCCGCTGGAGGTGACGCCCGATCAGGCGCTGACGGTAATGCAGATGCTGGACGCCGCCCGATTGAGTGCGGAGACGGGTCGCCGTGTGACGCTCTAAGCCAGTCCTGCCGCGGCGCGGGCCAGCTCTTCGATCCCTTCCCAATCGCCCTTTTCCATCAGATCCCGCGGCGCGACCCAGCTGCCGCCGGCGCAGATGACGTTGGGCAGGGAAAGATAGTCGGCGGCATTGACCGTGCTGACGCCACCCGTGGGGCAGAAACCGATCTGCGGGAGCGGGGAGGCGAGCGATTTCAGAAAAGGCACGCCCCCGGCAGCTTCGGCCGGGAAGAATTTGAGCATATCGTAACCGCGTTCCAACAGGCGCATCGCTTCGCTTGCGCTGGCAGCGCCGGGTAGAAGGGGCAGTTCGGCCGCCTCGCACGCGTGCAGCAGGCGGTCTGTGGCACCCGGCGAAACGGCAAACACCGCGCCCGCGTCGCGCGCCGCTATGACATCATCGGGGGTCAGGACAGTCCCCGCCCCGACATGACCGCCGGGGACCTTCGCCATCTCGGCGATGACTTCGAGTGCGGCTGGTGTGCGGAGGGTGACTTCCAGGGCTGGTAATCCGCCCCGGATCAATGCTTCGGCCAGGGGCCGGGCATGGGCGGGTTCGTGAACCACCAGCACCGGAACGATCGGGGCCAGGGCACAGATTTCGCGCGCGCGGGCGCTGGCCTCGTGAGGTTGCAGGGTCATGCCATCTCTCCAAAAACGCTCGCACCGGTTTCGGCTGTACCGACCGCGCTGCGGAAGGCGGCAAACAATTCGCGTCCAGTGCCGAAGCTGTTGGGCGACAGATCGACCGTGGCGGCAGGCCGGTCCAGCACACCTTCGGTGAGGATCTCCAACTGCCCGCTATCCGCATCCAGACGCAGCCGGTCACCGTCACGCAATTTTGCAATGGGTCCACCGCTGGCCGCCTCCGGGCAGACATGGATCGCGGCGGGCACCTTGCCCGAGGCGCCGGACATGCGCCCGTCGGTCACAAGAGCGACCTTCAGGCCGCGCCCCTGCAGGATCGACAGAAGCGGTGTCAGGGCATGCAGTTCGGGCATGCCGTTCGCCTGGGGGCCCTGAAAGCGGACCACGACGATGGTATCGTCCGTGAACTCACCCGCTTTGAAGGCGGTCTTGACCGCCTCCTGATCCGAAAAGACCCGGACGGGCGCTTCGACGATATGGTGTTCTGGTGCGACCGCAGAAACCTTGATCACCGCACTGCCAAGGGAACCAGTCAGTTGCACAAGCCCGCCGGTGGACTGAAAGGGGTCGGAGGCAGGGCGCAGGATCTTGTCATTCAGGCTTTCGCCCGCGCCCGCTTCCCAGGTCAGTTCACCATCTCTGAGCCTGGGCTCCTGCGTGTAGCGGTGCAGGCCATCCCCGGCCACGGTACGGGTGTCGGGATGCAAAAAACCGCTCTCAAGCAGGGAGCCGATCATGTAGCCCAGGCCGCCGGCTGCGTGGAAGTGGTTCACATCCGCCAGTCCGTTCGGATAGACCCGCGCCATCAGGGGTACGGCGGCGGAGATGTCGGCGAAGTCCTGAGCTTCCAGAATGATGCCGCCCGCGCGCGCCATTGCGATGAGGTGGATCAGCAGGTTGGTGGACCCGCCCGTGGCCATCAGGCCCACAATGCCGTTGACGAAGGCCTTTTCATCCAACACCTCACAAACCGGTGTATATGCATTGCCAAGCGCGCTTAGCTCAAGCGCGCGCTGCGCACCGGCGCGGGTGAGTGCTTCGCGCAGGGGCGTGCCGGGGTTGACGAAGCTTGCGCCGGGCAGATGCAGGCCCATGAACTCCATCAGCATCTGGTTGGTATTCGCCGTGCCATAGAAGGTGCAGGTGCCGGGGCCGTGGTAGGCGGCCATCTCGGCGGCCATCAGCTTGTCCCGCCCGCATTCGCCAGCGGCGAATTCCTGGCGTACCTTAGCCTTTTCATCGTTGGCCAAGCCGCTGGTCATTGGCCCCGCGGGCATGAAGACTGCTGGAAGGTGGCCGAAAGTCTGCGCGGCGATGACAAGGCCCGGCACGATCTTGTCGCAGACGCCCAGAAATACGGCTGCGTCAAAGGTGTTGTGGCTAAGCGCGACACCCGTCGCCATCGCAATCACGTCGCGGGAGAAGAGGCTCAGCTCCATACCCGCCTCCCCTTGCGTGACCCCGTCACACATGGCCGGCACGCCACCGGCGACCTGCGCGGTGCATCCTACGTCGCGTGCCGCTATCCGGATCAGATCGGGGTAACTCTCAAACGGCTGGTGGGCTGACAGCATGTCGTTGTAGGCGGTGACGATGCCCAGATGGGCCGCACGTCCCCCGGCGAGGGCCGCCTGATCGTTCCCCGTCGCGGCATAGGCGTGGGCCTGACCGCTGCAGGAGAGATGCGCCCGGGAGGGTCCCTTGGACTGGGCGGCCTTCATGCGGCCCAGAAAGATCCCACGCGGCTTTTCGCTGCGCGCGATGATGCGGTCGGTTACCTCTACGATCTTGGCGTTCAAAGCCATATCAGGGGTCCTTTCGGTGGATTCTGGTAATTGTTAGCGCTAACTATCACCATAACGAAGGGTCTGGCAACGGATTAAGGGCGATCTCCCTCATCAGGTGAGGCGAAGGAAGACCGTGGCCAGTCCGATGAGAAGAAGGACCAGCCGCATCGGCAGCGCGGCCCGGCCGATGAGCGCGAAGGAGAGACAGGAAAGACCAACGCCGACCTGCGCAAAGGAGAAGAGGGCAGTCAGAGGTGCGCTGGTCAAGCGGATCAGGCTGTCATGCACAATCATGCTCAAGGGTATGACGTAGAGCCCGACGCCAAGGGCCATGGCTGTCAGGGCCACCTTGAGCCAGTTTTCCCCGATCATGCCGGCCGCGATGAAGACAGCCCCGCAGACCGGGGGCGTAATAGTCGACAGGAGCGCAAACCAGAAGACGAAAAGGTGCGCCTGCAGGGCCTGCAGACCAAGCTCGATCAGGGCGGGCCCCGCGACGGAGACACAGATCACGTAGGCGGCGGTGGTCGGCACTTCCATCCCGAGGATCAAACAGGCAAGTGCCGTCAGCAAAAGCGCGGGCCAGAGCGCGCCACCGGAGCCGGACAGGATGACGGAAGTGATCTTGACCCCCAGACCGGTGATTCCCAGCACGCCGATGATGATCGAGGCACAGATGATGATCGCCGCAATCATGGCGACCTGAGAACCGGCGTTGATCAGTGTGTCGCCCAGTCGGCTGAGCCCCTGGCGCAGGTCGATCACGGGCCGCGCATCGACGAAAAGCGCGGCAGTTCCGGCAAATATGGCGAGGGCGGCAGCATACTGCGGAGTGAAGCCAAGGACGAACATTGCGCCCAGCAGAACGGTGAAGGGAACGAGGAAAAAGGCGGAGGTGATGAACACCGCGCGCCGGTCGGGTCTTTCATCCACTGGCACGCCCTTCAGTTCGAACCGTTGCGCGTAGGCGTTGATGCCCATCCAGACGGTCAGGAAATAGAGTATTGCGGGCAGAAGGGCAGCCAGCATGATTTCAACGTAAGGCACACCCGTCAGTTCCACCATGACAAAGGCCCCGGCCCCCATCAGCGGCGGCATGATTTGCCCACCCGAGGAGGCGACGGCCTCAACCGCCGCCGCCAGCCGTTTTGGGTATCCCAGCTTGGTCATGGCAGGCAGCGTGATCGCCCCGGTGGAGGCGACATTGGCCGAGGCCGAGCCCGAGATGGAGCCGAAGAGCGCCGATGAGAGAACCGAGACCTTCGCGGCACCCCCCGTCAGCCGCCCCGCGGCGGCGGAGGCGAGGTTCATGAAACCCTGTCCCGCTTCACCCGCGTTCAGCACTGTGCCGAAGATGACAAAGATCGCCACCACGCCCACCGAAACACCCGTCAGGCTGCCCCAAAGGCCACCTTCCGCCGCGACCAGCGTGCCAAGAAAACTGCGCAGGGGCGTGCCCGCGTGTCCGAATTCACCAGGTATGTGCTGTCCGAAGAGGCCGTAGAGAAGGGCCGCCAGCGCGACCAGCGGGAGGGGCCAGCCAATCATCCGCCGCGCGCCTTCCATTGCGATGAGAAGCAGGGAAACGGCAAGGATCACCTGAAAGCGGTCCTCAAGGAAACCGTATTGATTGCGCAGGACCTGGTGGTTCACTGCCACCCAGAGGCAGCCCGCGATGCCAACAGCGGCGATCGCCAGCCCGCTCCACCTGTGAAAGGAGGTCCGCGCGGCAAAGATAAAGACCCAAGGCAGGATCAGCGCCATGTGCAGGGGCCGCGCCACCAGGTTGGGCACCAGACCGTAGAAAATCAGCCCGATGTGAAAGAAGCACGTCAGGGCACCAAGGCCGATCCAGAGGGGCCTCAAGGGGCTGTCGGTCATGGGGAAATCCGGATTTGGCCCCGCCCTTCGCATGGGGCAGGGCCTGGTTCCTTACATGTGCGCGTCGCTCAAGGCAGCGCCGATTTCCTTGTAGTACTCAACAGCACCCGGATGGATCTTGTTGGTGATATTGCTCAGCATGTCCGTGCTGACCCCGGCCCACCAGGCCGCATCACCGGCCATCTTGCCCTTGTTCTCCCAGTACGTCTTGGTCAGCGTGTAGGCGGTTTCATCATCCATCTTGGAGGTCGTGTAGGCCACCACCGGCAAGGAGGTCGTGACGATGTCGCTCTTTTGCCCCGCGTAGGTGCCCGCAGGGATGACCAGCCGCGTCCGCTTGGACTGCGCCACCTGATCGTCGGTGAGCGAGATGACGTTGACCCCCGTCGATGCCGCCGCCTCGATCACGTTGGGCGCGGGGTAGGAGCCTGCGGTCACAAAACCGTCGATCTGGCCGTTTTTGAGCGCATTCACGGCATTGGAAAGCTCCGAATCCGCCATTTTCACCTTCCCCTCCAGACCAAAGAGCCCAAGGTACTTGGCCCCCTCGCGCGCTCCGAATGAACCGGAGCCAAGCAGGATCGTCTTGCCCTCCATCCCGGCGAAATCGGTCACGCCGCTCTCCTCTGACATGACAAAGTGCATCGTCAGCGAGGGAATGGGGAAAAGCGCGCGGATCTCATCAAAGGCCGGATCGCCCTTCCCCTCGAACATTGCCTTGCCACCCTGGGCCAGTCCCACCAGCGCGGGCGGCGTGGTAAAGACATAGTCGCCCCCGCGAGCGCGCACCTCCATCACGTTCTGAACCGACCCCTGGCTTTCTTCGACGGTGACGTTGATCTCTCCGTCAGTGCCCGCCTTCATGGCTTCGGCCAGTTGAACGCCCATCTGGTAGTAGGACGAAGTACTCTTGGCGGACTTGTAGGTGACGCGGGTTTCTGCCCATGCGGCGGAGCCAAAGGCGATGGCGGTTGCGGCCGCAAGGCCAAGTGTTCTTGCGAAAGTCATGTGATCCTCCCAATCATTAAGGCGCTACACTGCGATCTGCGGTGACGAAGGGCAAGTCCGGGGTACGGGCCCGAGCAAATCCGCATCCGCGCATGCCGGGGCCTTGCCAGTATGGCGCGCCGAAGATAGGCAGAAATGAACCGACGCCGGGGAAAGGATACCGCATGACCGACGATCCAAAGACACTCGTTTCAACCGACTGGTTGGCCAAACACCTCAAGGATCCCGACATGCGCGTCCTTGACGCTTCCTGGTATCTGCCCGACGCGAACCGCGATGCGAAGGCCGAATACGATGCCGCCCACATTCCCGGCGCGCGCTTCTTCGACATCGATGAGATCTCGGATGCCCGCTCCTCCCTGCCGCACATGGCGCCGCCGGTGGAAAAGTTCATGTCGCGGATGCGCGCGATGGGCGTGGGTGACGGGCATCAGGTGGTGGTCTACGACGGCGACGGTCTGCTCTCGGCGGCACGGGTATGGTGGCTCTTCCGGCTGATGGGTCAGGAAAACGTTGCGGTGCTGGACGGCGGTCTGCCCAAATGGGTGGCCGAAGGGCACCCGACCGAAGATATGCCACCCATCGCGCGGGACCGTCACATGACTGTCCGGCTGCAAAACCAGCTGGTGCGGGATGTCACGCAGGTCGCACAGGCGTCAAAGCTGGGCGATCCGCAGATTGTCGACGCCCGCTCCACCGCGCGTTTCAAAGGGGATGCACCCGAGCCGCGAGAAGGACTGCGCGCCGGTCACATCCCCAAGTCGCGCAATCTGCCCTACGCCGACCTTCTGAATGATGATAAGACAATGAAGTCCACCGACGCGCTGCGCAGCGCATTCGAGGCGGCGGGTGTCGACCTGGAACGTCCGGTCATCACCACCTGCGGATCAGGCGTGACCGCCGCGATCCTGGTTCTCGCGCTGGAGCGTTTGGGCCACCATGACTGGTCCCTTTATGATGGATCCTGGGCCGAATGGGGGGCCTTCCCCACCGTGCCCGTCGCAACCGGAGAAGCCTGATGCTGGAAAACCTGCAAGCGCAACCTGCCGACAAGATCCTCATGCTGATGCAGATGTACCGTGAGGACCCCCGCGATACCAAGATCGACCTTGGCGTCGGCGTCTACAAGGATGCCAGCGGCCTTACCCCGATCATGCGCGCCGTCAAAACGGCCGAACAGCGGATCTGGGAGAGTCAGGATACCAAGGTCTACACCGGTCTCATCGGTGATCCGGCCTTTGGCGATGCGATGGTGTCGCTGGTTCTCGGAGAGGCAGTG
This sequence comes from Sulfitobacter sp., assembly GCA_013002405.1. Lineage (GTDB taxonomy): Bacteria > Pseudomonadota > Alphaproteobacteria > Rhodobacterales > Rhodobacteraceae > Sulfitobacter. The sequence continues at coordinate 43,268 of JABDKA010000049.1, forward strand.
CCGCGCGACAGGGTCGCAGCGGCGGCGACACCCGGCGGCACGGGCGCCGTGCGTCAGGCCTTCGAAATGATCCGCATGGCCAACAAGGACGCGCGGATCTTCGTTTCTGATCCGACCTGGCCGAACCACCTGTCGATCCTGAAGTATCTGGGGATGGAGATGGTCCCCTATCGCTATTTCGACGATGAGACACGCGGTGTGAACTTCGACGGCATGATTGCCGATCTGAAACAGGCCAAGAAGGGTGACGTGGTTCTCCTGCACGGCTGTTGTCACAACCCGACCGGCGCAAATCTCAACAGCTCCGAATGGGATCAGGTGATCGAGGTACTGCTTGAAACCGGCGCGATGCCGATGATCGACATCGCCTACCAGGGGTTCGGCGATGGCCTGGACAATGACGCCGCCGCAACCCGCAAGGTGGCCGCTGCCGTGCCGGAATGCCTGATCGCGGCAAGCTGTTCGAAAAACTTCGGCATCTACCGGGAACGCACCGGGCTCCTGATGGCGATCGCTGCCGACCCGGGGGCGCGCAAGCTGAACCAGGATACGCTCGCCTTCCTCAACCGTCAGAACTACAGCTTCCCGCCAGATCACGGCGCGCGGATCGTTACCACGATCCTGAACGATGCTGACCTGCGGGCGGACTGGGCGACAGAGCTGGAGGAGGTCCGCAATTCCATGTTGGGTCTGCGTCAGCAACTGGCGGATGAATTGCAGCGGCAATCGGGCTCCAACCGTTTCGGATTTCTCGCCCAGCATCGCGGAATGTTCTCGCGGCTTGGCACGACGCCCGACAAGGTGGAGGCGTTGCGGGAAAAGCACGGGATCTACATGGTGGGCGACAGCCGCATGAACATTGCGGGCCTGAACCAGCAAACCATCCCGATCCTTGCCAAGGCCATCGTCGACGTCGGTATCTGACCCGAACAGCCAGGGGCCGGACCTTAGCCTTCGCCGGCACCCGGCCCCGCTCCATTTTGCCAAAAATACTCAGTCCTGCAGGCGCAACCCTTGCGCTCTTGGAGCTTGAGGACCGACACAGAAAAAGGGCCCGAAGCAAAGCTCCGGGCCCTTTTCTAGATTTCTGAAAGGTGCCAATCAGCCCTTGGAGAAATCGGGGTAGGCTTCCATGCCCAACTCCGAGGTGTCGAGACCGTTGATCTCCGCCTCTTCGCTGACCCGGATGCCCATGACGGCCTTGAGGATGAACCAGACGATCGCTGCGGCCACGAAGGTGAAGACACCGTAGGCGACGATACCGGTCAGCTGTGTGACAAGCGATGCTTCGCTGTTATAGAAGACCACCGCGATGGTGCCCCAGATGCCCGCAAAGAGGTGAACCGGGATCGCACCGACCACATCGTCGATCTTGAGTTTGTCGAGCATCGGGACTGTAAAGACCACGATCACACCACCGATGGCACCGATCCAGAGCGAACCGAAGAGCGAGGGCGCCAGAGGTTCGGCCGTGATCGACACGAGGCCCGCCAGACAGCCGTTCAGAACCATGGTCAGGTCGACCTTGCCGTAAACGACCTGGGTCAGGATCAGGGCTGCGACGGCGCCGGATGCGGCGGCCATGTTGGTGTTGGCAAAGATGCGGCCCACATCGGTGATGTCGCCCACGGTGCCGGCAGCCAGTTGCGAGCCACCGTTAAAGCCGAACCAACCCAGCCACAGGATGAACGTACCCAGTGTGGCAAGCGCGAGGTTGGAGCCGGGGAAGGGGTGAACCCTGCCGTCCTTGTACTTGCCGATACGCGGCCCGAGGATCAGCGCACCTGCCAGAGCGGCCCAGCCACCCACGGAGTGTACGATCGTGGAACCGGCGAAGTCGGAGAAGCCCATTTCGCTCAGCCAGCCGCCGCCCCACTGCCAGGAGCCGGAAATCGGGTACATGATGCCGGTCAGTACCACGACGAAGATCAGGAAGGGCCAGAGCTTGATCCGCTCAGCCAGGGCACCCGACACGATGGAAGCCGTTGCAGCCACGAACATCAGCTGGAAGAAGAAATCCGATGCGACCGATGCATAATCAAGCGAGGCATCCGCCGCCGCCAGACCCACGGGCTCAAGCGAAGTGGGGACGAAGTTGAAGGCAAAGTAGCCGTTGAAGTCGCCCGGATACATGAGGTTGAAACCAACCAGCCAGTACATGATCGCAGCAATCGAGAAGAGCGCGATGTTCTTTGTCAGCTGCATCGTCACGTTCTTGGAGCGCACGAGACCGGCCTCGAGCATGGCAAATCCTGCTGCCATCCAGAAGACCAGGAAACCGCCCACCAGGAACAGGAGGGTGGTCATGATATAGGGCCCGATTTCGTCAAAACTCGGAGCCGCATCTTGCGCCAACGCGAAGGTCGGCAAGATCGCGACCGCACCGGCGAGGGGGATGAGATATGTCTTTTTCATCATTTCGTCCTTTGATTAAATGGCGTCTTCGCCGGTTTCGCCGGTCCGCACACGCACCGCTTGTTCGACGTCGAGGACAAAGATCTTGCCGTCGCCGATCTTGCCGGTCTGTGCTGTCTTGGTGATCACTTCGACCATCTGGTCGGCGACACCGTCCGCCACGACAAGCTCCAGCTTGACCTTGGGGACGAAGTTCACGACGTACTCGGCTCCGCGGTAGATTTCGGTATGGCCCGACTGTGCGCCGAACCCCTTGATCTCGGTTACCATCAAGCCGCGGACGCCCGCTTCGGTCAGTGCTTCACGCACTTCCTCAAGCTTGAATGGTTTGATTGTTGCAATGATGAGTTTCACCGATCTTTCCCTCTTACGGTTCGCAGGTTGTCCCTGCATGATGCAGACGCAGAAAGGCGGGAAATCGTGGGGACAAGGAAGGTTTCCGGGGGCGGAGGTTGGCAAAAAGCCGCTCGATGTGCACAAAAAACAGTCAGTTAGTGAAATTCGCATAATTATTAGGCATAAAATCCACATACATTGCAAAGTCAGGCGCTCAACAATGCTGCGCCCACCGTCTAAGCTGTCGCAAAACAGAGTGTCTGAGCAGGCGTCAGTATGAGTGATTCACGCAAACCCAAGCGCCCGCTGGTGGCGGACAACCGTTACGCGGGCAAGAAGGGTGCGCAGGTGAAAAAGCCAGTCAAACCGAAGGCCAAGAAGGCGGCTGCCCCGCGCCGCCGCAGCCCTGCCCCAAAGCGGGCCAGGCGTGGCGGTATCATTGGCCTGATCAGTGCGATGTTCAGATGGGTTTTTCGCCTGATCTGGAAGGTCACATGGCGGTTGAGCGCGGTTGCCGCGCTCGTTCTGGCGCTGATCGTCGGATATCTTTACACAACGCTGCCGCCCGTCAGCGACCTGCTTGATGGCCGTGCGCGCGGCTCTGTCACGCTGATGGACCGGGAAGGCGAGGTCTTTGCCTGGCGCGGGGACCAGTTTGGCGGGGTCGTGACCGCAGAAAGCGTTTCAAAACATCTCAGGAATGCAGTCGTCGCGACGGAGGACAAGCGGTTCTATCGCCATTTCGGCGTCAGCCCGCGCGGCATCGCTTCGGCCGTGCGGATCAACCTCAGTGAAGGGCGCGGCGCCCTGCAGGGCCACGGTGGTTCCACCATCACGCAGCAGGTGGCCAAACTGATCTGCCTGGGCGAACCCTATGATCCGACGTCCGGCCTGACCGAGCGCGAGTATGAGGCGGAATGCCGCCGCAATTCCCTGCGGCGCAAGGCGAAAGAGGCGCTTTTTTCCATCGCAATGGAGTTGAAGTATTCCAAGGATGATATCCTGTCGATCTACCTCAACCGCGCCTACATGGGCGGCGGCGCTTACGGGGCAGAGGCGGCGGCGCAGCGGTTCTTTGGAAAACCGGCCGCTGCCGTGAACGCTGCTGAAGGGGCCATGCTGGCGGGCCTTCTGACTGCGCCGACGACCCTGTCGCCCACAAACAATCTCGACCGTTCCCAAAGCCGTGCGGCCACGGTGCTGCGCCTGATGAACGAACAGGGCTACCTGAGCGATGAGGAAAGGGCGCAGGCCCAGGCCAATCCGGCGGTCCTGTCAGAGGCGGCCGAGGCGCGCGCGGGCGGCTATTTTGCGGATTGGGTGATGTCCACGGGACCCGAATTCTTTACCCGCAATACAACCGAAGACGTGATCATCAAGACCACGTTAGACCAGCGCATTCAGCGGGCGGCGGAAGAGGGCCTGAAGCACATATTCAAGACAAAGGTGCGCGAAGGGTCGCAAGCGCAGGCTGCGATCGTAGTCATGTCCGCCGACGGGGCTGTGCGTGCCATGGTGGGGGGACGCAAGACCAAGGTCGCCGGGGCCTTCAACCGGGCAACCCAGGCCCTTCGGCAGACCGGATCGGCCTTCAAGCCCTTCGTTTATGCGGCGGCGCTGGACCTTGGCTATTCACCCGATGACCTTGTCGAAGACGCGCCCTACTGCATGAACATACCGGGATCGGGTGAATGGTGCCCGCGCAACTATACAAACAAGTTCTACGGCATGGTCACGCTGACCCGTGCTTTACGGGATTCGTTGAATGTCCCGGCGGTCAAGATATCGGAAAGCGTGGGCCGGGATCTGGTCGGCCGTGTGGCTACGGAATTCGGCATCGACAGCGATTTGGCCGCGGGACCCGCCCTTGCCCTGGGTGCTTCGGAAAGTACGCTGACAGAGATGACGGGCGCCTATGCGGGTATTCTGAACGGCGGCTCCTCCGTCACGCCCTATGGTCTGGTTGAGCTGCGCCTTTTGGGCGATGATGAGCCGCTGATGGGCACCGGCGGCGGAATCGGCGAAAGGGTGATACAGGAGGATGCGGCCCGGCAGCTTGTCTACATGATGGAAAAGGTAATTTCCGACGGGACAGGATCCCGCGCGCGCCTGACCGACCGGCAGGCAGCGGGCAAGACCGGCACCACCTCTGCAGCCAAGGATGCCTGGTTTATCGGCTTCTCCGCTGACTACGTCGCGGGTGTCTGGATGGGCTACGATGACAACACGCCACTGACGGGCGTCACGGGCGGCGGTCTGCCCGCCGACATCTGGCGCGAGGTGATGAGCCGCGTACACGAGGGGGTCCCGGCAAGGCCCCTGCCGATGGCCGATCCCTCCCCCCTGAGCGGTCTGGGAGAAAGAGGGGGAGGTGGCGGCGGTTCGAACCGCGGGCAGGGCGGTACAATCATTGATCAGGTCCTGCGTGACATCTTCGGCGGCCGTTCGGGGCCAGGCAGCAGCGCACCAGCGCCGAAAGCAGGGGACCGCTGATCCGGATTGCACGACCGTCGCAAGCGATTCTTAAGCAAGCTGTGGTTTAGCTATGTCTGTGGGGCGCCCGCATCTGTCGGGTTTCTGCCAGGTGTGCAAGGACCAGTGATTGCCGATGGATGCGCAAAAGCTTCGTGAGGGAAGAAGGGAACTGCGTCGGCTGAGCGGTAGCTTCCGTGCCTCCTTTTGGGTGGTGGCGTGCTTCAGCTTCGTCGCCAATGTCCTGATGCTGTCGGGACCCATCTACATGCTGCAGGTCTATGACCGGGTGCTCAGCTCCGGCTCGGTTGAGACATTGCTCGCACTTTCGCTTTTGCTACTCTTTCTCTACCTCATCATGGGCACGCTGGATGTTGCCCGCAGCCGCATCTTGACGCGGATAGCGGGGCAACTGGAGAGGAAGCTTCGCCAGAGGGTGTTTGAAGCGATTCTGAAGCGTTCCGCGCTGGGCCCAAGTGAGCGCGCGGCGGGTTCGCTGGAGGACCTGAGCGCCCTTCAGCGCATGGTGGCCGCACCGGCTGTCGGGGCCCTTTTCGATCTGCCTTGGGCGCCTCTTTTCTTTGCGGCGATATTCATCTTTCATCCTCTTCTGGGGCTGCTTGCGGTCTTTGGTGCCCTCTGCCTTGCCGTCATCACGCTGGCCAACCAGTTACTTTCCAGGCGCGGGCAGGCTCAGGCCTTGAGGGTTGGCGCCAAGGCCGATGCGCTTGCGGCGCAACTGAAGGTGGAGGCCGAGGTCGTGCAAAGCCTCGGCATGCGGCGCGCGGCCTTCGGGATCTGGAGCAGTCACCGGTGTGATGCCCAGAAAGGTGAGCTTCGGTCAGCAGAAGTCGGCGCAGGCTTTTCCGCGGTGACACGGTCCATGCGGCTGGCGCTGCAGTCCGCGATTCTGGGTCTGGGTGCCTGGCTGGTTCTGCGCGGGCTGATGACACCGGGCGGCATGATTGCGGGGTCGGTTCTCATGGGACGCGGGCTTGCACCGATTGAGACGCTTTTGAATCAGTGGTCCACCCTGCAGCGGGGCCTGACGGGCTGGCGACATCTGGCAGAACTTTTGGGCCGGGTTCCGGACCCCGGGCCCCGAACCGCATTGCCCAAGCCCCGCGCGCGTTTGTCGGCGGAGGGGGTGACGATTGTGCCGCCGGGTGAAAGCCGTGCAGGCCTGCGCGGCATCAGCTTTGACCTGGAACCAGGGCAGGCGCTGGGCGTCATCGGGCCCTCGGGTGCCGGCAAGTCCACACTCGCGAGGGCGCTCACCGGGGTCTGGCCGCCCAGGGCCGGCACGATCAAGCTGGATGGGGCCCCAATCAGCCAATACGGGGCCGAGACGCTGTGCCGCTACATCGGCTATCTCCCGCAACGCCTTCAGCTTTTCGACGGGACATTGGCGCAGAACATCGCGCGGCTGGCATCCGACCCTGATGCGGAGAGGGTCGTCGCCGCGGCCCGGATGGCCGGGGCGCATGAGATGATCCTGGATCTGCCCGATGGCTATGACACACCGGTCGTTGGTGGGCAGGTGCGTCTGTCAGGCGGGCAGATCCAGCGGATCGGTTTGGCCCGCGCGCTTTACGATGATCCGGTGCTGGTCGTGCTGGATGAGCCGAATTCGAACCTTGATAACGCCGGATCAGTGGCGCTCAACGCCGCGATCCGGCAGCTCAAGGATCTTGGGCGCGCCGTTCTGATCATGGCCCACCGGCCTGCCGCGATCCAGGAATGTGAGATGTTGATGGTGCTCGACAAAGGTGCGCGGGCGGCCTTCGGGCCGAAGGATGAGGTGCTGGCGGGCATGGTGCGCAATGTCTCCGCCCTGCGCGGGGCACCACTCAAGACCGCGGGGGCTGGCTGATGGGCGAGAGTGCTAACGGGACTTCGATCTTTGGCCCGGTCCTTGCAGGGTTCATTGCGATCCTTATCTTTGGCGCCGGTCTTCTGCTTTGGGCCACGCAAAGCCGAATCTCGGGCGCGGTCGTCGCCGATGGAACGGTCCGGACGACAAGGGCACACCAGCTGATCCAACACCAGACGGGTGGCATCGTCTTGTCAGTGCGGGTCACCGAAGGGGACAGCACCAGGAAAGGCGATCCCCTGCTAGAGCTGGATCCCAAGTCGCTGCAGGCGGCGCTGTCATCGGTTGAAAACCGGATCGTCAGCCAGCGGGCGCGCCTATCCGCCGAACGCGGGCGCGCACCGCTGCTTGAGTTTGATGCGGCCACGCTTGATCTGGCCGCGACGCGCACGAACGGCATGACCCCGTTGCATCATGAGATGCAGCTTTTCGAAGCCAAGAAAGCAGCCCGTGCGGCAACCGCGAGGCACTTTGCCGAAAGGCGCGCACAGATCAGAACACAGCGAAAGGGCCTTTCTTCGCGCAAGGCCGCCCTGGCTGAGCAGTTGGAGTTGGCCCGCCGCGAACGCCGCGATCAGGACGATCTGCTGAGCAGGGGACTGGTGGCTGCAAGGCCGGTCAACGCGCTCCGGCGGGAGGAAGTAAGGCTTGTCGGTGCAATGGGAGAGCTTCGGGCGACGCAGGATGCCTTTACGGCCCAGTTGCGGACGCTCACGGCGGAGGAGGCCGCGCTTGATACGGAAGTCGCCCAGCGCACGGCAACGGCACTTGTCGCGGCCGGAGAAGAGGTGGTTGCCCTTGAGGGCCGCGCGCGGGAGCTGAGGCGGCAGATCGCGGGCCTTGTCATCCGTGCCCCTGCTGCGGGAATCGTACATGCCCTGCGGGTGGAGACGCCCGGTGCCGTCATCCGCCCCGCAGAACCGATAATGGAGATTGTCCCCGCCACGGGCCGCAGCCGGATTTCCGCTCACGTCTCTCCTGCCGACATCGATCAGGTCTATCCCGGTCAACCGGTCAAGGTGCGGCTATCGGGGCTCAACCAGCGCATCACGCCCGAACTGGAAGGCCTGGTCACGCAAATATCGGCCGATACAGTCGTGATCGGGGACGGCAGCCCGCCGCGCTACCGGGTGACGGTCCGGCTGCCCGCACAGCAAAAGGGCGATCCGGTCCTGCTTCCAGGCATGCCCGCGCAGCTGTTCTTTCAGACCGAATCCCGCTCCCCGCTGGCCTATCTGATACAGCCGCTTACGGACTATTTCGCCCGCGCCCTGCGGGAAAGCTGAGACAGGTCTTTTCGTTTCCATGCATCGGCGCTAGCGTCCGCGCACCCGCAGTTGATCCAAGGATACAGTCCCATGCGCATTACCGACCGTTTGTCCGAACTTGGCGTGACCCTGCCCGACGCGCCCGCGCCCGCCGCCAATTACGTGCCCTTCGTTCAGGTGGGCAATCTGGTCTTTGTGTCCGGTCAGATCTCCAACGGGCCGGACGGACTGATAACTGGAAAACTGGGTGATGACATGGCGGTTGAGGCAGGTGCCGCCGCCGCCAAAAGCTGCGCGATCAGTCTGCTGGCGCAGGTCAAGGCGGCCTGTGGTGGGGACATCGAGCGGCTTCAGAGGGTAATCAAATTGACGGGTTTCGTGAACTCCACCCCCGATTTCACCGATCAGCCCAAGGTCATCAACGGCTGCTCCGATTTCCTGGTCGCGGCACTGGGAGAGGCGGGCCGCCATTCCCGCTCTGCCGTCTCCGCGCCGTCTCTGCCGCTGGGTGTCGCGGTTGAGATCGAGGGGATCTTTGAGGTAAAATGACACTCGCTTCTGTCTTCCTTCGCAGGCCCTTCGCCCACCGGGGGCTGCACAATGTGGAAGATGGCCAACCCGAGAACAGCCTGGCCGCCTTTCGCGCTGCCATCGCAGGTGGGTACGGGATTGAGCTGGACCTGCAGCTTAGCGCCGATGGCGCCGCGATGGTGTTTCACGATTATGCGCTGGACCGTCTGACCCACGAAAAGGGGGCTGTGCGGTTGCGCAAGGCCGCAGAACTCGGGGCGACTCGATTGAAAGGCGGGGATGAGGGTATCCCGACCCTCATGGAAGTGCTGTCGCTGGTGGCAGGCCGCGCGCCAATGCTGATCGAGTTGAAGGATCAAGATGGTGGCATGGGGGATGACCTGGGCCCGCTCGAAGCGGCGGTAGCAGCCGCGCTCGCGGACTACGAGGGTCCCGCGGCGGTGATGTCCTTCAATCCAAACTCCGTGGCGCGGCTGGCTCAACTCGCGCCGCAGGTGCCCCGTGGGATCGTCACGGACCCCTATAGGTACAACGAGTGGCCCCTGCCCGAGGCGACCTGCGACCGGCTGCGGGAGATACCGGATTACGACCGGGTCGGGGCGACCTTCATCAGCCACGACGTCAATGACCTGGGCCGTCCGCGGGTCGCCGAACTGAAGGCAGCGGGCGCCTCGATCCTCTGCTGGACGGTCCGTTCCGCCTTGCAGGAGGCGGAGGCGCGCAGGATTGTCGACAACATTACCTTCGAAGGCTATGCCGCCGCTCTGCCCGCTTGATTCCGCGCCGCAGAGCTACAGATAGAGCGGCAGTCGCGAAGGCAGAGCATGAACGCACAGGAAGTCGAGATCAGGGTCGTTCCCCACCTGTCCGAAATCGGGCAGGAGGTCTGGGACAGCTGTGCCTGCCCCGAGGCCGCCGATGGCGGTCCGCCGCTTGATCCCTTTACCACCTTCCGCTTTCTGTCAGCACTTGAGGAAAGTGGCAGCGTCGGGCCCGGTACCGGCTGGAAACCCCAGTATCTGCAGGCCAGCATCGCCGGTGAGGTGATTGCGGTCGCACCCCTTTACGCAAAGTCGCACAGCCAGGGGGAGTACATCTTTGATCATAGCTGGGCACATGCCTACGAACGGGCGGGCGGACGCTATTATCCCAAGTTACAGATTGCGGTACCGCACACGCCCGCAACGGGGCGCCGTTTCCTGGTGCGACCGGGGTTCGAGGAAAGTGGAACGGCCGCGCTGATACAGGGTGCCGTGCAATTGACCGAAAACAATGCGTTGTCCTCACTGCACGTGACTTTTTGCACGGGCGATGAGGCACGGCGCGCGGAAGAGATTGGTTTGATGGCGCGCAAGAGCCAGCAGTTCCACTGGCGCAACGACGGCTATGCGGATTTTGACGCCTTCTTGGCCACGCTCAATTCCCGCAAGCGCAAGAATATCCGCAAGGAACGCGCGCAGGCTCAAAACTTCGGCGGGACGATCCGGACCTTTTCGGGCGACGATCTGCAACCCGAACACTGGGACGCCTTCTGGCGCTTCTACCAGGATACCGGCGCGCGCAAGTGGGGCTCGCCTTACCTCACACGGCAGTTCTTTGACCTTGCTCAGGAACATCTGCGCGACGACGTCGCCCTTGTCCTGGCCGCGCGCGAGGGGCGCTGGGTGGCCGGTGCACTGAATTTTGTCGGGCGAGAGACGCTCTATGGCCGCTACTGGGGCTGTACCGAGCATCATCCCTGCCTGCATTTCGAGTTGTGCTATTATCAGGCCATCGACATTGCCATCGCGCGCGGCCTCAAGACCGTTGAGGCCGGCGCGCAGGGCGAACACAAGCTGGCGCGCGGCTATCTGCCGACGCCCACCTGGTCCCTGCATTGGATGCGGGACGAAGGCTTTGCCAACGCGGTTGCTGACTATCTTGAGGCAGAGCGGAACGCGGTGGATCAGGAGATTGAAATCTTAACCGATTATGGGCCGTTCAAGCGCGCTCACGTGGAGGAACAGGAATGACCGAGAAATTGAGCGAAGAGACCCGGCACACCGTTTTGCAGCCCTTGTTCGCTACCGGCTGGCAGATGGTCGAAGGACGGGATGCGATCGAAAAGGAGTTCGTCTTTGACAATTTTGTCGATGCCTTTGGCTGGATGACCCGTGCGGCCATCTACGCAGAGAAATGGAATCACCATCCGGAGTGGTTCAATGTTTACAAGACCGTCAAAGTGAGGCTAACGACCCACGACGCTGGGGGCCTGAGCGCATTGGACGCGAAATTGGCCCGCAAAATGGATGGGCTTGTTGGGGCGAACGCGAACTGATGGACGAACAAATTAACGATGTGCTGCGCACGGAGATCTGGCAGGGCAAGTCCCTCGGTGATCTGTTGACGCTTGAATTCCTGGCCAGTGCGGCGGGGTCTGTGATGGCTGCGATCCTGATCCTGATATTGGGCTGGATTGTCTCGAAATGGTTGCAGACCCGGGTGCAGAACCTGGGGAAGAGAAACAAGCATCTCGATGAGATGCTCTTTGATTTCCTGGCCTCCGTCGTCCGCTACGTGGTGCTGGGCTTTACGGCGCTTTTTGTCCTCAACACCTTTGGGGTGCAGACAACCTCCGTTGTGGCCCTCGTCGGTGCGGCCGGTCTGGCCATCGGTCTGGCGCTTCAGGGCACCCTTTCGAACGTGGCCGCGGGGGTCATGCTGATCCTTTTCCGCCCGATCAAGGTTGGTGATTTTGTTGAGGTCGCGGGCAAGATGGGAACGGTCAAACAGATCAACCTGAACTTCACTGAACTGGCGGACCTCTCGAACGTCCATGTGGTTGTCCCGAACTCAGAGGTCTGGGGGAACATCATCACCAACTATTCCGTGAACGAGACGCGGCGCGCGGAATGGACCTTTGGTGTGGGCTATGGGGCGAACCTGAAGACGGCCGAAGATATCATTCGCGAAACAATTATGGCCGACGACCGGGCGCATGCGGAACCTGCTCCCTTCATCCAGGTGACTAACTTGGGGGACAGTTCGGTCGATTTTCTCGTACGGGTCTGGTGCAGCGCCGGAGATTACTTTGCCTTCAAGGCCGACATGACCCGCAAGGTCAAAGAAGCGCTGGACGCAGGCGGTGTGGACATTCCCTTCCCCACGCGGACCTTCATTCAGGCAACCGCAGACTAAGCAACGAGGTCCCGGACCTGATCCGGGACCTCCTGCGCAGATCACAGGCCCCGGACAGGTCCGGGGCTTTCCTTCGGCTACATATTGTCCAACAGCGATTCACCGCCCGACACGTCGCAAACGCCGGGGCTTTCCTCGGGCTGGAATAGCGAAACCTTGCCGTCCTCCACCAGCATCGCGTACCGCTTGGAGCGGGCGACCAGACCCGCAGGCGGCGCGTCAAAATCCATTCCGATGGCCTTGGTGAACTCGGACTGCGCGTCGGCCAGCATGGTGATGCCTGCCGCTGTGGCCCCCGTGGCCTCGCCCCAGGCCTTCATCACGAAGGGATCGTTGCAGGAGATGCAGATGATCTCTTCCACGCCCTTGGCATCGAACTGGTCCTTGGTGCGTACGAAGCTGGGCACATGGGCGGAATGGCATGTGGGCGTGAAGGCCCCCGGCACGGCAAAGACCACAACCTTGCGGCCCTTGACCTTGTCCGAAATCTTGACCGGCGTTGGTCCTTCCGCGCCCATTTCAACAAGCGTTGCGTCAGGCAGGGTGTCCCCTTGGGAAATTGTCATGGCGTATCCTCTCATCTGATTGTCATTATCCTCAGGCTGCATATAGGTTCCCGTTCCATAGGCGACCAGTCAAAAGAGGGGGCACTAGATGAGGCACGTCGTGGTGATCGGGGCTGGACAGGCCGGGGCCTCCTGCGTGGCCAAGCTGCGCAACACCGGTTTTGACGGGCACATTACCCTGATCGGCGAAGAACCGGTGCCACCCTACCAGCGCCCCCCGCTGAGCAAGGCCTACCTGCTGGGAGAGATGGCGGTAGAAAGGCTTTTTCTCAGGCCCGAGAGCTTTTACGCGGAACAGGACATCACCCTGCGCACCGACGCGTCCGTGACCGCAATCGACACGGGTGCGCGCAGGGTTCACCTTGGGGATGAAGTGATTGCCTATGACGAACTGGTCCTGACCACCGGGTCGGAGCCGAACCGCCTGCCCGCCGCGATCGGCGGCGATCTCGACGGTGTCTTCACCGTCCGCGACCTTGGAAATGTCGATGCGGTAGCACCCTACTTTGAAGAAGGTGCGCGGGTGCTGATCGTCGGGGGCGGATACATCGGGCTTGAAGCGGCGGCCGTAGCGGCAAAACGCGGGTTACAGGTTACCCTGATTGAGATGGCCCCCCGTATCCTGCAAAGGGTTGCGGCGCCGGAAACGAGCGATTTCTTCCGCGTCCTGCACCAGCGCCACGGCGTGGATATACAAGAGGGTATCGGCCTGAAACGGCTCACGGGTGAGGGGCACGTCACGGCAGCGGAACTGAGTGACGGCAGCAGGCTTGAAGTGGACCTTGTCATCGTCGGTGTCGGTATACACCCCCGTACGGAATTGGCCGAGGCCGCGGAACTTGAGATCGACAACGGCATCAAGGTGGATGACCGGGGCCGAACATCGGTCCCCCACATCTGGGCCGCCGGGGACTGCGCCTCCTTTCCCTACCGCGGTCACCGCATCCGTCTGGAATCGGTGCCTCATGCCATCGAGCAGGCGGAATGTGTGGCCGAAAACATTCTGGGCGCAGCCAAGGCCTATGTGGCCAAGCCCTGGTTCTGGTCCGATCAGTATGACGTGAAGCTGCAGATTGCGGGGCTGAACAGAGGCTACGATAAGATTGTGACCCGGCAGTCTGACGCGGACAGCGTGTCCTTCTGGTACTATCAGGGTGATACCCTTTTGGCCGTCGACGCCATGAATGATCCGCGCGGCTACATGGTGGGCAAAAGGCTGATTGAAAGCGGGAAATCCCCCGCGCCGGAGGCCATTGCGGACACCGGGACGGACCTCAAAAGCCTGCTGCGGCCGTGAGGATCATCGCGGGGCGGTTTCGCGGTACGGCCCTGGCTGCTGTCGGGAAGGGAGACGCCGACGCGCACCTGCGGCCGACGTCCGACCGGGTACGCGAAAGCCTCTTTTCCATGCTGACCCACCGTGACGTGATCGAAGGCGCGCGGGTGCTGGACCTTTTTGCGGGCACCGGCGCGTTGGGGTTGGAGGCGCTGTCGCGCGGTGCGCGGGAGGTATGCTTTGTCGAAAGCGGCCGCGTGGGTCAGCGGTTGATCCGGGAGAACATCGAAAAGCTGCGCGTGGAGAAGGAGACCACCCTGATGCGCAACGATGCGACCAGGCTGGGGGCCTGGCCCAATGCGCCCTTTGATCTGGTCTTCCTCGATCCGCCTTACGGCAAGGGCATGGGGGAACGGGCGTTGGCCGCCTTGCGGGACGGTGGTTGGATAACGGCGGAGGCACTGGTGGTCTGGGAAGAGAATGCGCCCATGGCAGCGCCCGATGGGTTTGAGCGGGTCGAGACGCGCAAATATGGCGATACGCACATCACCCTGCTTGAGCTTGCCACCTAGCCCGCGCGAATGGCGTCGGCCAGCCGTGCGATCCCCGCGTCGATCTGAGTGTCATTCGCCAGAGAAAAACTCAGCCGCAGGGTGTTCGCGTTAGAGCGATCCGCAAAGAAGGCCTGCCCCGGCACAAAAGCCACTCGCTGGCGCGCCAATGCAGAGCGCAGCAGGGCGCCCCCGTCCATGCCACGTGGCAAGGTCAGCCAGATGAACATGCCCCCATCGGGCCGGGTCCAGGACACGCCATCGGGCATATGGGTTTCAAGGGCGGTCAGCATGGCATCGCGGCGGGCCTTGTAGGTATCGCGCAGTTTGGCGGTGTGGGTTTCAAAGATGCTGCGGGCCACGTGGTTGATGGCCATCTGGTTCAGGCTGGCGCTGTGCAGATCGGCGGCCTGCTTTATCAGCACCAATTGAGAGACCACCTGGCTGGCCCCGCACACCCATCCCACGCGCAGGCCGGGTGCCAGTGTCTTTGAAAAACTCCCGCAGTAAAGCGTTCGACACGCTTCAATGCTGCCCTTGCGCGCGATCTCAAGCGCCAGCATCGGCGGGACAGGCTCCCCGTCATAGCGCAACGCCTGATAGGCGGCGTCTTCGATCACCGCAATGTCCAGGCTGTCCGCAAGCGACAGCACCTCTTCCCGAGCGGCCAGGTCCAGGGTTTCGCCAGTGGGATTGGCAAAGTCGACGGAGGCATAGGCGAATTTCACCCGGCCACCGTTTTCAGCAGCCCTTTGAGCGTAATCCTCCGCCGATCGATTGCCGCCCGGAGTGAGCCGGTCAAAGTGGGGCTCGTAGGCATTGAAGGCCCCCAGGGCGCCCATGTAGGTGGGCCAGCATACCAGTGCGGTATCCCGGGGCGACAGCATCAGCTTGCCCAGGTAATCAAGCGCCTGTTGCGAGCCCGAGGTGATCAGGATGTTGTCACGGGTGCAGGGAATGCCAAGCTTACCCATCTCTGCAATGATCCAGTCCCGCAGGGGGGCGTACCCTTCGGAAACGGAATACTGCAGGGCCAAGGCGGCACTGCCGGGTGAAAGCGCTTCCGTCATCGCGTCCTGAAAGGCATCCGTGGGGAAAAGAGCAGGGTCGGGAATGCCACCCGCGAATGAGATAATGCCAGGCTGATCAAGCAGCTTGAGCAGTTCGCGTATCTCGCTTGCCTTCATTTGGTTCATACGGGTGGCAAAGATGTCGCGCCAATTCATGTCAGAATCTCTTCCCTATTTCCGGCAGCACAGCATAGAAGGAAATATATGGCAATAATTATTACCTATATCGGTCACAATCGTGCGACTGGCGGTTCCGGATTGGAAAAAGGTGAGGCCAAGCCTATCCTAGGCCCATGACCGACGCGACCTATCTTGATCACCACTACGCTCGCGCCGCTGCCCGGCAGCAAGAGGACATGGTGCACCTGCCCACGCCACAGGCTTTCGCGGCGCCGGTTTTCATCCACGACTGCGTCACCCCGCTGGCGGGAGAGACGGTGCTGTCGCTGCTGATGAAACGAATGATGGCCGGGGATCAGCCGTAGGTCGGATGGAACTTGCCTGCCGGTGAGAGAGTGAAGATCTCGCACCCTCCTTCGGTCACACCCACCGAATGTTCGAACTGAGCCGACAGTGACTTGTCCCGGGTCACGGCGGTCCAGTCATCGGCCAATGTCTTGGTCTCCGCGCGGCCAAGGTTCACCATGGGCTCAATGGTAAAGAACATGCCCGGCTCAAGCGTGGCCCCGGTGCCGGGGCGGCCATAGTGCAGCACGTTGGGCGGTGCGTGGAACACGCGGCCCAGACCATGGCCGCAGAAATCCGTAACGACGGACATGCGATGGCTTTCTACGAAGGACTGGATGGCGTGCCCGATGTCGCCGAAGGTGTTGCCGGGTTTCACAGCCTCGATGCCCCGCATCAGGCTGTCGTGGGTCACCTGGATCAGACGTTCTGCCTTGCGGGACAATTTGCCTGCAACGTACATCCGGCTCGTGTCGCCGAACCAGCCGTCGACGATTACGGTCACATCGATATTCAGGATATCGCCGTCCTTCAGCTTCTTGTCGCCGGGGATACCGTGGCAAACCACATGATTGACCGAAATGCAGCTGGCATGCTGATAGCCTTTGTATCCTATGGTCGCCGATTTTGCGCCCGCCGCTTCGACCCTTTCCTCGATGACGCGGTCAATTTCGCCCGTTGTCTGACCGACAAAGACATGCTCAGCGATCTCATCGAGTATGCGGGCGGCAAGTGCCCCCGCGGTATGCATGCCCGCAAAGTCAGATGGATCGTAGATACGGATGCCGTCCTTTGTACGACGGCCACGGTGCAGTTCGTTCACCGGGGTCTCCATTCGTTTTCTCCCTGACTGTTTATCTTGCCGGGCCGCGCAGGGCCAGAGGGGCGGCCAATTCGACGCCCCGAGGGCTGATATGGGTGCCGATGCAAAGCGTTTCCACCCCTGCGGCATACGCTGCAGCGTGGGCCTGTGCATAGCCTGGGTCAATATCGCGGGCTAGATCAACCTCCCCGCAGTCGGTGCGTTGCACAAGATAGAGCAATACCGCCCGGTGTCCGGCCTGCGCCATTTCGGCCAGATTGCCAAGATGTTTCGCGCCCCGCGTGGTCACGCTGTCGGGGAACTCGGCCAGCCCCGGCTGGCGGCACAGGGTCACGGATTTCACCTCAAGGTAAGCATCCGGCAGGCCCTCCTCTTGCAGGAGAAAGTCGATGCGAGAGCCTTCCGCGTACTTCACTTCGGGCCTTACAGTTCGGTAGGCGCGCAGTGCGTCGATCTGACGGGCCTCAAGCGCCGCCCGCACCGCGCGGTTGGGCAGGCCCGTATCCACACCCGTGAAATGACCATTCTCGTGGTCCACCAGGCGCCAGCCGTATCTGAGCTTTTTTCTGGGATCATCGTTGGGCTCAAGCCAGATTCTGGTACCAGGCTCCGCCAGTCCCATCATTGAGCCGGGGTTGGCGCAGTGAGCCACCACCTCGCATCCGTCCTCAAGCGTGCAATCGGCCAGGAACCTCTTGTAGCGGCGAATGAGACGGGCGGGCACAAGTTCAGTTTGAAAGCGCATGGGGCGCGGCCTATACCGTGAGAGCGCCGCGCTCAAGGAGTTAGCCGATGACCAATCCCACCGCCGCCATGATCGTGATCGGGGACGAGATCCTGTCGGGCCGGACCCGTGACAGCAACATGCACCATCTGGCCGGTGAACTGAGCGAAGTGGGCATTGATCTGAAAGAGGTCAGGGTGATCGGCGATGACCGCGGCGTGATCATCGCCGCCGTGCAGGCCCTGTCAAAGGCCTTTGATCATGTCTTCACGAGCGGCGGAATCGGGCCGACCCACGATGACATCACCGCCGATTGCATCGCGGCTGCCTTCAACCGTGCTATTGACGTTCGCGACGACGCGCGGTCCATCCTCGCGGCCTTCTACGAAAAGAACGGGACGGACCTGAACACCGCCCGCCTGCGCATGGCGCGGATTCCCGAGGGGGCTGAACTGATCGAAAACCCCGTTTCCGCCGCGCCCGGCTTCAAGCTGGAGAATGTGCATGTCATGGCCGGGGTGCCCTCGGTTTTTCAGGCCATGGTAGCCTCTGTCCTGCCAACACTGACTGGCGGCGCCAAGCTGATCAGTGAGACGCTTCGGATCGAGCGGGGGGAGGGTGATATCGCGGGCCCGCTGGGCGAGGTTGCGGAGGCTCACCCGGCCCTGTCGATTGGGTCCTACCCGTTTCAGCGCAACGGTGTCTTTGGTGCACATGTGGTGATCCGCGGCAATGACGCGGAGGATATCAACTCCGCGATGAGCCAGCTAAAGGCCATCTTTGGATGACACCTGACTTGCGTAAATTACTGGCCGTATGTGAAGGCACATGGCCCCCCGCGCGGCGGTGGGAAGGTGACGGCTTCATCCTGCGGGACGGTCAGGGTGGGGGTCAGCGGGTTTCCGCAGCGACTGCAACCGGACCTGCCGACACGGCCCGGATCGAGGCGGCGGCCGAAGCCATGCGGCAGATCGGCCAGCGCCCGCTGTTTCAGTTGCGCGATGATGAAACGGCCTTTGCGGCCCAGCTTGAGGCGATGGGCTATGTCGCCAAGGACCCAACCTTGGCCTATTCCCTCCCGATTGAGAGATTGACCGATGTTCCCATCCCCCGTGTGACCGCTTTCACGATTTGGGAGCCGCTCGCCATCATGCGCGAGATATGGGCGACCGATGGCGTCGGACCGGAACGTCTGGCCGTCATGGACCGCGCGGCCTGCAAGACCGGCGTTCTGGCCCGCTGGAACGAAAAACCCGGCGGCGTGGCCTACGTTGGGGTGTATGAAGGGGTGGCGATGGTGCATGCGCTGGTTGTCCTGCCGCACCAGCGCAGGCAGGGGGTCGCGCAATGGCTGATGCGTGCGGCCGCCTTTTGGGCGCAGGGGCAGGGTGCGATGCACATGTCGGTCCTCTGCGTGGCGGCGAATGAGCCGGCCAACAAGCTTTACCGCGCACTGGGCTTCACGCCCGCGGGCGGATACCATTACCGTGTGAAACCAGACTGAAGGATCCGTCATGGCCAAAGATATGCCCACCGCCCTCAACCTGCCCATGGCCGATCCGCTGCCGGAAGCGACGCAGAAGTATTTCGATGTCTGTCAGGAAAAGCTCGGGATGGTCCCCAACGTCCTGCAGGCCTACGCCTTTGACGTGGAGAAACTCAATGCCTTTACGGCCATGTACAATGACCTGATGCTGGGCGACAGCGCACTGAGCAAACTGGAGCGCGAGATGATCGCGGTGGCCGTTTCCTCTTACAACAAGTGCTACTACTGTCTGGTGGCCCACGGAGCCGCGGTGCGCCAGCTTTCGGGCGATCCTGAACTGGGTGAGGCGCTGGTGATGAACTACCGCGTTGCCAAGATTGACGCGCGGCAGCGGGCCATGCTGGATTTCGCGGTCAAACTGACACGCGAGAGCGCCGCCGTCGAGGAGGCCGACCGGGAGGCGCTGCGCGCCCAGGGGTTCACGGACCGGGACATCTGGGACATCGCCAGCGTCGCGGGCTTTTTCAATATGACGAACCGGGTGGCCAGCGGCACCGATATGCGGCCGAACCCGGAATACCACGCACAGGCCCGATGATCCGCGCGGCGCTTGCGTTTTTTCTTTTGGCGGCCCCGGCCGCGGCGCTGGAGCTGGAGCTTCCCCCGACCGCGCGCCAGACGGTTGAGCGCAACACCGCCGCAGATATCTATGCCGCGCCGTCCGGCGTCTTTGACGGTGACAAGGTGCCAACCTTGGCGGTTGAGGGGGAGATACGCCGTGCGGCATGGCGGCTCGACTCGCCCGGCCTTACACCCTTGCAGGTGATGCGCCCACTGCGGGCGCAGGTCCAAGCCGCAGGCTATGACCTGGTTCTCGATTGCACCAGCAGCGCTTGCGGCGGCTTTGATTTCCGCTTTGCGACCGAGATTCTGCCCGGGCCCAACATGTACGTGAATTTGCGGGCCTACCATTTCGTCACCGGCATCAAATACCTAGACGACGTGCCGCAGGACGTCATTACGATCCTGGCAAGCACCTCTGCCACCTCAGCCTACGTGCAGGTTGTCCGTGCCCAGCCCGCGGATGTGCCCGCAGGCGAACCTTCTGCTGCGCGGATTGATCCGCCCAGGCCCGTGCCTGCCGCACCCGATCCGGTCGGGAGGGAAAATCTGTCCGGGCAAATACTCGGTCAAGGATACGCGGTTTTGGAAGGGCTCGATTTCGCAAGCGGCAGTACGGATCTGGGTCCGGGGCCCTTCGCCGCGCTTGAGGCGCTTGCGGCCTTTCTGCGGTCGCGGCCCGAAACCCGTATCGCGCTGGTGGGCCACACCGACACGATTGGTGGGCTGCAGCCGAATATCTCCATCAGCCGTGCGCGTGCTCAGTCTGTCCGCGCGCGCCTGATCGACGGCTACAAGATTGATCCCGCACGGCTTGATGCGGAGGGGATGGGTTACCTCTCCCCCATCGCCAGCAATCTGGAGCCTTCGGGACGCGAGGCCAACCGCCGGGTCGAGGCGGTGATCCTTACCGAATGACATGAAAAAGGCCCCGATACGCAAAGGCACCGGGGCTGAGGTCACACCGAGGGGAAAGTGGTGTTCCTTACCAGTCCGTTGGGCCCTTGTCGGCAAAGGCGTGGACCAGAAAATCAATAAAGGCGCGGACCTTCGGCTGGGTAAAGCGGCCCGGCGGATAGACCGCGTAGATGCCTTGGGTCTCAAGCGGGAGATCGGGGATCGCGTCTTCGACCAGCCCCTTGTCCATCGCGTCGGCGTAGAGAAAGCTGGGCAGGTAGGCGATGCCAAGGCCCGAGATGGCGGCATTCAGCAGGCTTTGCCCGTCATTGACCGATAGCCATCCGGCCGTGCGTACCTGCCGCTTTTCGCCCGAGGGGGCGGTCAGTTTCCAGACATTACCGCTCGATTGGTTGGAATAGTGCAGCAGCTTGTGATTGTTCAGATCGTCGATTTTTTCGGGTCGCCCGTATTCCTCGAAATACTTCGGGCTGGCGATCATCCGCTTGGTCGTCTCGGTCAGCTTGCGGGCACGCAGGGTGCTGTCTTCCAGCTCCCCGATGCGCACGGCCATGTCAAATCCCTCTGAAATCAACTCAACGTAGCGGTTATTGAGGACCATGTTCACGGTGATGTCGGGAAACTCGCTCAGGAATTCGGACAGGGCGGGGGAGAGATGGTTCACGCCAAAATCCGTCGCCACCGAAATACGCAAGAGGCCGGAAGGGGCCGACTGCATAGAGGTGACCAGCGCGTCGGCTTCGCCTGCGTCATTCAGAACGCGGCGGGCGCGGTCATAATAGGCAAGGCCGATCTCCGTCGGGCTGACCCGGCGGGTCGTCCGGTTGAGAAGGCGTGCACCCAGGCGCGCTTCCAGCGATGAGACATGCTTGGAGACGGCGGATTTCGAAATCCCCATCTTTTTTGCGGCATCGGTAAACCCGCCCTGATCCACGACCGTGGCAAAAGCTTCCATTTCTGTAAGGCGGTCCATTGCCGTTCCTTTCGCGTTCCTGCTTCAAGGATCGTAGATGCCAAGTAATTCAGGCAGCATCGGGGCGCTGCTGCGACAGTAGGAAGGTAATTGATGGATCGTATCGGGGCCGGAAACAGGGAAACAGGTGTTTCCGTCAGAGCCAGCGGACCAGTCTCAGGACCGCTACCATCAGGACGCCAAGGGCGACCATGGCCAGACAAAGCATGGTGAAGGCCGCGGGATGATCCACACCGGGCATCCCTGCGACATTCACGCCGAAGAGACCCGTCAGGAATCCGAGCGGCAGGAATACGGACGCCGCGACAGACAGAACGTAGCCATGGCGGGCCTGACGCTGGGCTACGTTTGCATCGTGCTCCTCCTGCACGGACACCAGCCTGTCGCGCAGTTCGTCCAGTTCCTCAACCGAAATGATCGCGCGGTTGGCCAGTTCGTGCAGTTTCAGCGCGATGTCACCCGGGATCAGGGACATATCGAGCCCGGCCAACCGTCCCAGGGCGACACGTTGCGGATCAAGGTAGCGTCTGAGCCGTATGACTGCGCGTCGGTTCACGGGCAGTTCGCGCGGCACGGGCGTATTCTTGTCCTCAAGGTCCGCCTCGAAGAACTCCGCCAGCCGGTCGATGCTTTCCACGTGCTTCTGCACACGGTCTGTCAGTCTCGCCACCAGTGTTTCAAGGAACATCGCAGGGTTTTCCGGGGCCTTCCCCTGCTCCACCTCCGCCCGGATCTCGTTGAAGGCAAAGACCTTGTTACGGCGCACGGTGATCAGAAGGTTTTCTTGCACGTACATACGGATTGAAATCATCTCGTCCGCGTCCATGCCTTCGTTCATGTTAATGCCGCGGAGGTTCAGGATCAGTCCATCGCGGAATTGATCACACCGGGGCCGGGTCTGGTTCTGCACCAGCGATCCGGCAGGCACTTCGTGCAGGTTGGCGTAGGCCCAGGGTTCCAGATCGGGATCGGACAGGTCGAAGTGCCACCAGCGATAACCTTCCTCTCCGCAAAGCGCATCGTCGGTTACCGCCTCTGCGCGGCCGTCGGGATAGATGTCAAAGACGCAGATCGCCATACCGCCACCCTGTCGCGAAATCAGGGTGGCGGCAATGGGGTTTAGAGTGCTGCAGCCAGGCGGGTGCCCTGGTTGATAGCGCGCTTTGCGTCCAGTTCTGCGGCCACGTCGGCACCGCCGATCACGTGGCAGGTCTTGCCCTTCGCCTCCAGCGCATCCGCCAGGGACCGGTCCGAAAGCTGTCCTGCACAGAGAACGATTGTATCGGCCTCGATGACCTTGGGGTTCTCACGCGCCTCACCGAATGAGATGTGCAGCCCGTCTTCGTCGATCTTTTCGTAATTCACACCGCCGATCATCTCCACGTCCCGCATGGTGAGCGATGCACGGTGTATCCAGCCCGTGGTCTTGCCCAGCCCCTTGCCAAGTTTGGAGGCCTTGCGCTGCAGCATCGTTATCTGACGGGCGGGCGCGTGCGGTTGTGGGCCTTCGGGGGCCAGACCGGCGCGGTGTTCGGCAGGGTCCGCGACACCCCATTCCTTCATCCATTCAGGCAGGTCCAGCGTTGTGCTGTCGCCATCGTGGACCAGATGTTCGGACACATCGAACCCGATGCCGCCTGCGCCGATGACGGCGACCCGTTCACCCACCTTTGCACTACCGTTCAGCACATCGACATAGCTGACCACGTTACCACCGTTCTGGCCCGGGATTTGCGGGTCGCGTGGGATGACCCCGGTCGCGATGATCACCTCGTCAAAGCCATCCAGATCGTTAGCACTGACTTCGGTGTTCAGCTTCACGGTCACGCCACGCTCATCGACCATGGTGCGATACCAGTCGACGAAGCCCCAGAACTCCTCCTTGCCCGCAACCTGCTTGGCAAGGTTGAGCTGCCCGCCGATTTCGCTTGCCCGGTCAAAGACGGTGACCTTATGGCCCCGCTCCGCCGCGGTGATCGCCGCCGACAGGCCCGCGGGGCCTGCGCCCACGACGGCGATTGTCTTTGCATTGTCCACCGGTTCAATGCGCAGTTCAGTCTCGTAACAGGCGCGCGGGTTGACCAGGCAGCTTGAGATTTTACCGCCGAAGGTATGATCCAGACAGGCCTGGTTGCAGGCGATGCAGGGAGCGATCTGCTTGGATTTTCCCTCCATCGCCTTCTTGACGAAATCCGCATCGGCCAGCATCGGTCGCGCCATGCTGACCATATCGGCGCAGCCATCGGCCAGCACCTCTTCGGCCACTTCGGGTGTATTGATCCGGTTCGAGGTAATGAGCGGGATACCCACCTTGCCCATCAGCTTTTTCGTGACCCAGGCAAAGGCCGCGCGGGGGACGGAGGTTGCAATCGTCGGGATTCGCGCCTCGTGCCAGCCGATGCCGGTGTTGATGATGGTGGCGCCTGCCTTCTCGATCTCCCTGGCCAGTTGAACCACCTCCTCGTAGGTGGAGCCGTTGGGCACCAGATCGATCATGGAAAGCCGGTAAATGATGATGAAATCGTCGCCCACGGTTTCGCGCACGCGCTTGACGATCTCGATCGGCAGGCGCATCCGGTTTTCGTATGAG
The DNA here is from genome assembly GCA_013002405.1 of Sulfitobacter sp. GTDB lineage: Bacteria > Pseudomonadota > Alphaproteobacteria > Rhodobacterales > Rhodobacteraceae > Sulfitobacter. The sequence goes on from JABDKA010000049.1 coordinate 67,403, forward strand.
CCGCCCCAGCGGTCTGTCCGCTTGTTGGTATGGGTCACCAGGAACTGGTTGATGAAATAGCCTTCGGAGCCCATCACCTCGACCCCGTCGTAACCCGCCTGCCGCGCGCGGCCCGCGCAGGCGGCGATGTCGGCGATCTGCTTTTCGATGCCTTCCTCGTCCAGTTCTTTGGGGGCGAACATGGAGATGGGGCTTTTGACCGGGGACGGTGCAACGCAATCGGGTGTAAAGGCATAGCGGCCCGCGTGCAGGATCTGCATCGCGATCTTGCCGCCCGCCTCGTGCACCCGCTGGGTGATGATTGAATGGTTCTGCACATCCTCGTCCGACACCATCATGGCCGCGCCGTGGGCGACGGACCCTTCGGGGTTCGGCCCGATGCCGCCCGTAACCATCAGCCCGACCTCACCGCGCGCCCGCTCAGCGTAAAACTCCGCGACCCGGTTCCAGTCCCTGGTCTCTTCCAGACCGGTGTGCATCGATCCCATCAACACGCGGTTCTTCAGGGTGGTAAACCCCAGGTCGAGGGGGGCAAGCATGTGCGGGTAGCTGGACATCTGTGTACCTTTCTGGCTAACGGCAATTTTGGATGACATGACCGCAGTTGCCGCGCCAAGTCACGCGCTACGCCGCGTCATCGGCGGCATGGGACGGCATATCGGAGGCGGAGGCAAGGGCAGATGATTCAGATCGATTTGCGCAACCCGGACGGAAGCGACGACGCGGCCATCGCGCACCTCATATACGACGCCATCCACCAAGGGCGCAGTCTCTATACAGCCGAGGAGAGGCAGGCCTGGATGCCTGCGCCGCACAGCGGTGAGGCGTGGTCGAAACGGCTGGCGGCGCAGCGGGTGTTTCTGGCACGCAATGGGAAACGCGTCATTGGGGCGATGACCCTCAAGGGCGACTACATTGATCTGGCCTACGTCGCGCCTGCCCGTCAGGGACAGGGCCTTTTCAGGCGGCTGTTCGAGTTACTTGAAACGGAGGCGCGACGCGCGGGCATAAGACGGCTGACCACCCACGCCAGCCTCATGGCTCAGCCCGCCTTTCTGGCGGTGGGCTTTCGTGTTATCCGACACGAAAAGATCGCCCAGAGTGGCCAGATGCTGGCCCGCGCGGAGATGGAGAAAGACCCACTATGAGCCCCGAAGAAATTGCCCGTCTGCCCTACCGCCCCTGCGTTGGCGTGGTGCTGCTGAATGAGGAGGGGCTGGCCTTTGTCGGTCAGCGCAAGGACCGCTTTCAGGAAGCCTGGCAGATGCCGCAGGGCGGCGTCGACAAGGGCGAAGATCCAAGGGATGCGGCCCTGCGCGAACTTGAAGAGGAAACCGGCGTGACCCGTGATCTGGTGACCATCGAGGCAGAGACCGCAGGCTGGGTCCCCTATGATCTGCCGCACGAAATTGTGCCGGAGATCTGGAAAGGCCGCTTTCGCGGGCAGGAGCAGAAATGGTTTCTGATGCGTTTTCACGGTCAGGATGCGCAGGTCAACATCGAGACGGCGCACCAGGAATTCTCAACCTGGCGCTGGATGCCGGTGGAGGAACTGGTGGACCGGATCGTGCCCTTCAAACGCGACGTCTACCGCGCTGTGCTGAAGGAATTTGAGGATCATTTGTGAAACCTCTGCTGATCCTCCTTTTGGCCCTGGCGCCTGTGCCCGCATTGGCGCTTTCCTGTCTCAAGCCATCGGTTGAACGGAGCTTTAACCAGTATGATGAGGCGGCAGAGAGCTACCTTATCGTCCACGGTCGGCTGACGCTCGATGAAGGCCTTCTGCCGAAGACCGCATTCGGGCAGGGGTCACCTCCAAAAATGACGATGATCCCGGGCCGTCTGGTCGGCAAATCACTTTCCAAGGCGGGGTTCGAATTGCCTTTCGAACGTGATGTGACCTTGGAGGTCGCCTGTTTTGGCCCCTGGTGCGGCAGCTTGGAGAATGGCGCGGATGTGCTGGCCTTCGTGCGCAAGGATCAGGCGGGTTACGCGATCGACATCAACCCCTGCGGCGGCGCAGTTTTTTCAGCGCCTCACCGCAAGCTGCTCAAATCGGTCGAGCGGTGCATGAGAGGCGGCCCCTGCGAGCCCGACATGTATTAGCGGATCAGGGGATAATGTGGACCTGCGTCTTCCGGCAAGAGCCCCTCAAGACGCGGATCATCGCCAATCTCTATCTGGCGTCTGTAGGGACTAAATCCGCTGCGCTGATAGAAGGCCAGGGCCTGCGGACTGTCGATGGTGCAGGTATGGACGTGAAGCCGGTTGATGGGCCGTGACCAGGCAATCTCAATCGCGCGGTCCATCAGGTGGCCCCCGGCGCCCGTGCCGATCAGGGCCGATGTCAGGCCGAAGAAGGCCAGTTCGCATTCTCCCTCCTGACGGAAGTCGAGCTCCAGCAGCGCCTCATCCCGGCCATCCCTGCTTAAGGTAAAGAGTAGCACATTGGGATCACCCAGGATGGCCATCAGGTCCTTATCCTGCAACAGAAGTCGGCTGGTCCAAAGCCATTCGGACCCCACGCGTTCAAAGATATCCCGGTACCAGGCCAGATCGGGGATTACTTCAAGAAATGTGATGCCCTCTGCCAGAGGTGCGCCCCGCAGCGGTGCGGGGGCGGTCATCTCCAGATGCGTGACGACCATGGCCACCTTGCCCGCAGGCAGATCGTGCAGGCCGTCCGTAATCATCCCTCGATCAGCCCCTCGGACCGGAAAACCGCCAGCATATCGGTCTGGGGGCGGGGCCCGATGTGGCGGATCACCTCGCCCGCGCAGAGGTTGCCCATGCGCGCGCAGGTTTCCAGATCCCGCCCGTATGACAGACCGTAGAGGAAGCCCGCGGCGAACTGGTCGCCTGCGCCGGTTGCGTCCACCGGGGTGACGGGCGTCACCGGGACATCGACCCTCTCGCCGCCACGGATGACGGTGACCCCCTCTGCTGATCGCGTGCAGACCACGATGGGGCAGATGTCAGTCGTGCGCGAAATGGCCTCTTCGATGTCTTCCGTCTCGAACAGGGACCGCAGCTCAGCCTCGTTCCCGATGACGAAATCCAGATCATGTTCGATCAGTGACAGGAAATCGGCCCGGTGGCGTTCCACGCAGAAGGGATCAGATATGGCGATCCCCGCCTTGCCGCCGCTCTGTGTCGTATCGCGGGCGGCTTCGCGGAAGGCTGTTTTCCCCGCATCGTGATCAAAGAGATAGCCTTCGAGGAACATCAGCTTGGCATTTCCGGCCACATCCTCGGGCACGTCGTAGGAGGTCAGGCCGGTGGAGATGCCCAGGTAGGTGTTCATCGATCGTTCGCCATCGGGTGTCACGAAGATCATTGAGCGAGAAGTGGGCGTATCGTGTTCCCTGACTGGCGGGTTGACGAAGTCGATTCCGTGATCGGCCATGGCTGAGGCGTAGAATTGTCCCAGCGCGTCGTCGCGCACACGCCCGATAAAGGCCGTTTCCATCCCCAACGCACCGGCCCCGGCGATTGTGTTGGCCACCGATCCACCGGGGGTCTGAACACGCTCATTCATGGCGGCATAGAGGACCTCGGCCCGGTCCTGTTCGACCAGCTGCATGATCCCCTTTTCGATCCCCATGTTGTCTAGAAACCAGTCGTCAATCTGGCTGATAACGTCGACAACGGCATTGCCGATGCCCACAAGTTCGTAACGCTTCATTCGGTTTTATCCTCAAAGGGGCAGAGATCGTGGATGATGCAGGTCTTGCACAGCGGCTTGCGCGCCTTGCAATGGTAGCGGCCGTGCAGGATCAGCCAATGGTGCGCGTGCTGCTGAAAGTCGACCGGGATATTGTCCTCAATCGCGCGCTCCACGGCATCGACCGTCTTGCCGGGGGCGATGCCCGTGCGGTTCCCGACGCGGAAGATGTGGGTATCCACTGCTTGCGCGGGATAGTGCCACCACATATTCAGCACCACGTTCGCCGTCTTGCGCCCGACACCGGGCAGGGATTGCAGGGCGGCACGGGAATTGGGCACCTCACCGCCGTACTTATCGACAAGGATCTGGCTCAGCTTCATGACGTTCTTAGCTTTCTGCCGGAATAGACCGATGGTCTTGATATGTTCGGTCAATCCGTCAAGACCCAGGTCCAGCATCTTTTGCGGCGTATCGGCCACCGCAAAAAGCGCCTTCGTGGCCTTGTTCACGCCTGCATCCGTCGCCTGTGCCGACAGAGCCACGGCCACCACCAGCGTGTAGGCGTTGGTATGATCAAGCTCACCCTTCGGCTCTGGATCCGCCGCGTGAAAGCGGGTGAAGATCTGTCTGATCGTGTGATAATCGCGCTGCTTTGCCATGGGCATGGTATGGGGCGATATGCCACCAAGGGCAAGGCAGGGCTTTGCGCATCTTTCGGGTCGCGGGAAAGGGGCCGGACGACTAGATTGAGGGTATGAATGATCTTGCTTCTCTCTCCTCCACCGGCTCCGAACAGGGCTATCACTTTACCATCATGCGGCGTGCGATTGACCTAATTGATGCGGCCGAGGAACCTCTGTCGCTCGAAGAGCTTGCCGCCCTGATGCAGATGTCGCCCGCCCATTTCCAGCGGCTCTTTTCGCGCTGGGTGGGTGTCTCTCCCAAGCGTTACCAGCAGTACCTGATGCTGGGGCAGGCCAAAAACATGCTACGCGACAATGCCACGACGCTTTCTGCCGCCCATGAGGTGGGCCTGTCCGGAACCGGAAGGCTCCACGATCTTTTCCTGCGATGGGAGGCGATGAGCCCCGGAGACTATGCCCGTCAGGGCGCGGGGCTGACCATCTGCTGGGGCTGGTTCGAAAGCCCCTTCGGCTCTGCGCTGGTCACAGGGACAGAGAAGGGCATCTGCGGCCTCGCCCTTGCCGCTGAGGTGGGCGAAGAGGCGGCAATGGAAGACCTGAGGGGCCGCTGGCCCAAAGCGCGCTTCGTGGAGGATCCGGTGATGCTGCGGCCCTGGGTGCAGACGGCCTTTGGGGCGCAGGACGGTAGCCTTGAGAAGGCACCGCTTTACCTCATCGGGGCACCCTTCCAGATCAAGGTCTGGGAGGCCCTTCTGAATATCCCCTCAGGCCATGTGACGACCTATTCAGATATCGCCAATGCCATCGGGGCCCCCAAGGCGGTGCGGGCCGTCGGTACGGCAGTGGGCCGCAATCCGGTCTCCTGGCTGATCCCCTGCCACAGAGCCTTGCGTAAATCAGGTGCCTTGGGCGGCTATCACTGGGGCCTGCCCGTCAAGCGGACCATGCTGGCATTTGAGGCCGCTCGGGCCGAGGCGGAGGCCTGATGCGCGGGAAGTCGCCGATACAATTTTCCCCCTGAAAAGGGTTTAGGCATCGCATATATACCGCCTGTACCAAGACGCCTCGCCCGAACGGGGCCCCTTAATGAAAGCAGTATCTATGAAGACGACCAAAGTAACCCTTGCCGCCGCACTGGCGGGTATCATGACGCTTGGGGCCTGTACGCAACCGGGCGGCGGAATCCTGGCCCAGCCGGGTGATCCAAACCAACGTACCAAGAACGGCGCACTGATCGGTGCCGCCTCGGGCGCTGTAATCGGCGCCCTCTCAAAAGGCGATGGAAACCGGGGTGATGGCGCCCTTGTCGGTGCCGTTGTTGGTGGTGCCCTGGGGGCCGGTGTCGGCTATTCGCTGGACAGGCAGGCGGCAGAGCTGCGCCAGCAGCTTGATGACAACATCGTCATTACCAATACCGGTGACCGCCTGATCGTGACTTTGCCGAACAACCTGCTCTTTGCTGTGGACAGCACGATTGTTGGCCCAACCCTGCAGGGCGACCTTGCCGCACTGGCGCGAAACGTGAAGATCTACCAGAACTCCACCCTGCAGATCGTGGGCCATACCGACAGCGACGGTGACGCGAGCTATAACCAGACGCTCTCCGAAGGCCGCGCGCGTTCGGTTGCCAACGTGCTGATCGCCAACGGCGTGTCGTCGGGCCGTCTGCAGACCTTTGGCCGGGGCGAAAGCCAGCCGATCGCCAGCAACCTGACACCCGAGGGCAAGGCCCGGAACCGCCGGGTTGAGATCGTGATCCTGCCCAACGCGGCCTGATCCTTATTTGACTTCGCAAAGAGAGGAGCCTCCGGGGAAATCCCCGGGGGCTCCTTGCCTTTTGGCGAAAGGGACCAAGTTCTAACCAAACGCCAATTACAGACGGAACAACAGCCCCATGACTGCCCCCAAGCTTTTAGGTCTCTCCGGTTCTCTGCGCGCAGGCGCGACCAACACCAAACTGCTTCAAGCCGCCGCGCGCCTGTTTGGTGAAAGCGACTTCACCCTCGCCGATATCAATTTCCCACTTTACGATGCGGATGATGAGAATGCCCAAGGTGTGCCGGAAGCGGTCAAAACCGTGGCCCAGCAGATCGACGACGCCGATGCAGTCATCATTTCGACACCGGAATACAACAAGGGGCCTTCGGGCGTGCTGAAAAACGCGCTGGACTGGATCAGCCGCACCGACGGTAATCCGTGGGAGGGCAAGCCCCTTGCCGTGATGTCCGCCGCCGCGGGCCGCGCAGGCGGTGAGCGTGCGCAAATGATCCTTCGCGGGTTCATGGTGCCTTTCCGTACCCGCATCCTCCAGGGGCCGGAGATTCACCTGGCGGACAGCCGCAACCAATTCGATGAGGACGGTCATCTGAAAAGCGATATCTACGTTAAGGATCTGACCAACCTGATGACCAGCCTGCGCGAGGCGATCTAGCCACGCTTCTCCGCGATCTCGATCAGGTTGCCGTCGGGGTCCCGCAGATAAATCGAAATCAAGGGTCCCGTGGCGCCGGTGCGCGGCACGGGGCCTTCTTCAATCGGGATACCCAGGCGTTCCAGATGGCTTTGCCAGTTCTCCAGCGTCGTTGCCGTTAGAAAGCAAAGGTCGGCACTGCCTGCAGTCGGATGGTTGGCTTTGGGCTCAAACTCCGCTCCGCGTTGGTGCAGGTTGATCTTCATCTCGCCAAACATCAGTGCGCGCCGGGTTTCGCCCGTCGCTGTCAGAAAGGCCTCATGCTGCATCCCAAGCGCCTCCTCATAAAAAAGTTGCGTTGCGGCCATGTCGGCGACAGTCAGCACCAGATGATCAAGTCCGGTCAGGGCGGGTTTCGATTGCGGCATGGGACCTCTCTCACGTAATCAGGCACCATGCAGACTGACCAAATCAAAAGCCTCCGTCAAAGTGATGTGCTGGATCCCGCGCGCTCGGCCGCGATGCAGGTGATGTTTGGACAGCCAGGCACGCTGACAAGTGGGGATGCCCTGCCGCCCTTCTTTCATCAGCTCTACTTCTGGCAACCTGAGCCCCCCGCGCGCCTTGGCCGGGATGGGCATCCGAAGGTCGGCGGCCTGATCCCCGACATGCGGCTGCCAAGGCGGATGTGGGCGGCGGGGCGGTTGGCCTTTCACACACCCCTGCGATTGGGCCGGGCGGCGGAGCGGGTCAGCGTCTGTGAAAAGAGCGCGCACAAAGTGGGGCGCAGCGGGCCCCTTGGCTTCGTGACGCTTCGGCACGAGATCTGGCAGGACGGGGCGCTGTGCGTGACTGAATGGCAAGACCTCGTCTACCGCGAGGATCCCTCACCCGACGCGCCGAAACCGCTAGCTCCGGCCGCGCGCAAGGATGCGGAGACACACGAGGAGATCACCTTCGACAGCACGCTGCTCTTTCGCTACTCCGCGCTGACCTTCAACGGTCACCGCATTCATTATGACCTCGACTATGCCCGCGACGTCGAAGGCTATGCAGGCCTTGTGGTGCACGGGCCTCTGCTGGCGCAGCTTCTGATGCTGAAAGCAGAGCGGGAGTTGGGGCCGCTAAAGACCTTCGGGTTTCGGGCCACCGCACCCCTGATGCATTTCGAGACGGCGACGCTGTGTCGGAACGGTCGTGATCTTTGGGTCGCTGGCCCTGACGGGCGTCAGTGCATGGTGGCGAAGGCCTAGAGATTGTCCTCTACCCTTAAACCCACCGGGATTCCGTCCGTGCCCTCCAGCACCAGGTCCACCATCACCTCCGCCACCTTCGGGGCCATCCCGAAGCCGATCTTGAAACCGCCGTTGGCGACAAAGTGACCGGGCCGGTTCGGCCAGGGCCCCAGCATGGGCGCGCGTGTACGTGCGCGGGGGCGGACACCGGCCCAGCGGTCGATCACCTGTGCGTTGCGCAGGGCCGGGACGGCGATACGGGCCGCCTCGATCACGGCGTCAAGCTGGGCGTCCGTGGAGGCACCATCGTCGAACTCCCTTTCCGAGGTGGAACCGACGGCCACCGTGCCATCGAGATGCGGGATGATGTGGACACCTTGGGCGAAAAGCTGCGGCAGGCCGCGTGCGTCGTAAGCGAGGAGGGCGGCCTGCCCCTTGATCCCCGCGCCCATGCTGCGCCGGTGACCGGCGCTCAGGTCGGCCAACCCGGCGGCCCCGGTGGCCCATAGCGTCTGGCCCGACGCCTCAGCCTCGGTACGTATCTCAACGCCCTTCCCGGCGAGTGCCGCGACCAGCGCGGCGCATCCCTGGCGCGGATGCAGATGGGCGCTGAGGCTGTCGCGGATCAGCCAGCTGGAGGGACTGTGCGGTGCCCAATGAGTGTCAAGGGCGGGGATCACCTCCCAGGTCGCGTGATCCTGCCAGAGGGCAAGCGCCGTTTCCGCCCGCAGTCGGGCCAACGCAAGCGCCGCCTCATCCGCAATGGGTTGCAGCCGTCCGGCGCGCGCGTAGCCCGAGGTTACGCCGCCCGCGTCCGACACGTCACGCCAGAAGCTTTCAGCCATCAGCAAGCTGTCCAGTTGGAAGGCCTTCTTGGCGTTCCAGTTCTCGGGCACGTGCGGAGCAAGCGCGCCGACGATGCCGCCGCTGCTGCCCGCAGCGGGGCCGAAGGGGTCCACCACCTGCACCCGTGCGCCCCGCCGGACGGCAACCCAGGCGATGGACAGGCCGAAAATACCTGCCCCCCTGATTGTCAGATCGTAGCTTGCCAAGCCGCATCCCTTCGCGCAAATCTGCCGCCACCTTGTAGGCGTTACATCCGTGCAGAACCAGAGCGATCCGATAGAGTGGCGCGAGGGGGATATCCCCGTCTCGACCCGCTTTGATGATCCCTTTTTCAGCCTTGAAGATGGTGTGGCCGAGACGGAGCACGTATTTCTTGACGGCAACGATCTGCCCGCGCGTTTTGCGGAAGGGTTCCAGATTGCTGAGCTGGGCTTTGGCACCGGCCTGAATCTGCTGGTTGCCTGGGATGCCTGGGTGACTTCGGGCCAAGCGGGGCCGCTCCGTTTCACCTCCTTTGAGGCCTATCCGATGCAACCGGACGACATGCGGCGCGCCCATGTCGGTTTTCCGTCTTTCGCCGGGAAGCGGGACGCACTGGCGGCGGTTTGGGACGGACAGGGCGGCCGTTTCGAACTGCCAGCTCTGCACCTCGAAGTCATCTTTGGCGACGCGCGCGAGAGCTTGCCGCGCTGGGAGGGAAAGGCGGACGCCTGGTTTCTGGATGGCTTTGCCCCGGCAAAAAACCCCGAGCTTTGGACGGCGGATCTGATGCAGGCCGTGGCGGATCACACCAAACCGTGTGGCACCTTTGCCACCTATACCGCCGCCGGGGCCGTCCGCCGCGCGCTGGACGGGGCAGGGTTCGAAGTGGCGCGCACCCCCGGCTACGGCCGCAAACGCCACATGAGCCGCGGCAGGCTGCGGGGATGAGCCAGGGAAATAACACGCCCCTTGGCATTGGCCTGATGGTGGCGACCACCTTTGTCTTTGCCCTTCAGGATGGCCTATCCCGCCATCTGGCGTCCGAATATAACGTGTTGATGGTGGTGATGATCCGGTACTGGTTTTTTGCCGCCTTCGTAATCGCCATTGCCCGGCGCAAGGCAGGGGGCATCGGGGCTGCGGCACAGACCAGTCAGCCCATTCTGCAGGCATTCCGGGGCCTTTTGCTGGCGGCTGAAATCTGCGTGATGGTGGTGGCCTTCACAATCCTGGGGTTGGTGGAAAGCCACGCGGTCTTTACCTGCTATCCCTTGCTGGTGGCCGCCCTGTCCGGGCCGGTGCTGGGGGAGCGGGTTGGCTGGCGACGCTGGGCCGCGATCGCTGTTGGGTTTGTCGGGGTGCTGATCATCCTGCAGCCGGGCATGACCGTCTTCGATCCAGCGGCGATTGTCCCGCTGATCTCGGCGGCCATGTTCGCGCTCTACGCTCTGCTGACCCGCTATGCCGCGCGGCAGGACAGCGCGGCCACCAGCTTTTTCTGGACGGGAACGGTGGGTGCCCTTGCGATGACGGCTGTGGGGCTATGGTTCTGGGAACCGATGACGGGACCGGACTGGTTCTATATGGCCTGCCTCTGTGTGACCGGCGTGTCAGGCCATTGGCTGCTGATCAAATGCTACGAGGTGGCCGAGGCCAGCGCGGTACAACCCTTTGCCTATCTGCAACTGGTCTTTGCAGCGCTCATCGGGATTAGCCTTTTCGGGGAAACGATCCGGACGAATGTTGCCATCGGGGCCGGTCTGATCGTGGCGGCAGGGCTATTCACCTTCTGGCGTGAAAGGCAGCAACGTCTTGCCCACCAGTTCTTGGGAAAAGGGAACGGGTAGGGGGTCTTGGCCCAGTCGCGCGCGGTAGATGGGCAGGCTCTCGGTCACCCGCATGATGTAGTTCTGCGTCTCCCGGAAGGGCACCATCTCAATCCAGTCCACCACGTCGATGTCGCCCCGGCGCGGATCACCGAAGCGTTCCATCCATTGCGGCGGTCTGGCCGGACCTGCGTTGTAGGCGGCAGAGACCATGACCACATTGCCGCCAAAACGCCCCGCCATCTGGGAAAGGTAAGTCGCCCCAAGCCGCGCGTTGTAATCTGGATCGGCGGTCAGACGATCGGTGGTATGCAGCGCGCTGATCGCAAGGTCGCGTGCAACGTCATTTGCCGTGCCGGGCATCAGCTGCATCAGGCCCCGCGCCCCAGCGCCGCTGATCACAACGGGGTCGAACTCGCTCTCCCTCCGGGCGATGGCGAGTGACATTTCGGGGGCCATTGGCAGGTCCATTTCGATGAGCGAATGAAGCGGATAGTAGGGTGCGGCCACCGTTAACCCCCGGCGGGCGGCACGCTTGCCGATCATCACGGCCAGGTGGGGCTGGTCGATGTCGATGGCCGCTTGCCCCAGCAGGGCAATGTCCTCTTCAACCAACTGGTCGGTGAGATGGGTCCAGAACCGCTCTGCCAGGGTCAACTCACCCGATGCCTGCAGCAGGATCCCCGCCCGGAAAAGCGGATCACGCGCCAGCGGGCTGGTGCGCCAGTCCTGCGCGGGGCGGGCGCCCTCCAACTCAGGGTCGAAGGGGACGCTTGCCTTTTCGGCGGCCAGTAGGCCGTAAAACGAGGTCTGGAATTGCGCCCCCGCGCGGTAGGCGACGGAGGCTGCCTCGGGATCGCCAATTGCCTCCAGTGCGCGGCCCTGCCAGTACCCCGCACGGCCCTGCGATATGGGGGAGCGCACCGCGGCATCGTGGTTGAGGAAATGTTGGTAGGCCGCCCGCGGGTCTTTGAGAAACCGCAGCGCAATGTAGCCCGACAGCCATTCAAGATCGGCATAGTGGCTGCCTTCGGTCAGAAAATGCAGGGAGGCCAGTTGGTAGGCGCGTCCCGTATCTCCATCGCGCATCTCATCACGGGCCAGGGCCCGTCGGCGGTTGGCCCAGGCCTCGGGGCGCCCCAAAGCCTCAGCACTGGTTGAGCGGGCGAGCAGCAGTTCCTTTGCGCCTTCGGTGAAGCCTTTTCGGATGCGCCACTCAAACCGGTCATGCGCCAGCCCGGGGTCTTCAAGCACGCCTTTGGGCAGGGCGTCTATCATCTTGTTCACGTCCCCCTGCCGCCTTTGCAGGGCGATGCGCGTCTCTGCAAGCGCCTTTGCGTCTTCACTGACAAGGTCGAACATCTGTCGGGCCGCACCCCGGTCCCTTTCCCAAAGCATGGCATCAAGGCGGGCACCGTGATGCGGTTTGAGAAATTCTGCGTGGGCCTCCAAAAAGGCTTCCTGCTCCTCGGCGTACATGGGCTCCGTCCGCCAGGTCAGAACGATGCGCTCCTCTGCCTCAGCGCCCTGTCCCGCGCGCTTCAGGGCTGCCGCGTAGGCCAGAACCCCTTCGGGTGTCTGCGGTTCCTGTTCCGCGAAAAAGGCAAGGAGCGTTGCGTCATCCTCTTTGATCGCAACCCGCTCCGCTTGCCTGCGCAGGTATCCCAAGCCGGGCCAATCGGCCCGCCGTTTAAGAAAATCCTGCACCTCCACGAAGCTGCCCCGCCCGGCGCGCAGGCGGTGCCATTCGATGATATCGGCGGCGACGGGCCCGTCCCGGGCCGCGATCCGGCCGGCGTTTTCCCAACTCCCGTTCCGAAGTGCCTCCATCGCCCTTTCCAGCGGACGCGGACGTTCCGCCAGGGCTGGCAAGGCCAGCACCAAAAGCATCATGAGGGTCATCAGAATCCGTGACATCACTTGCATTTCCCGTCCGTCCAAGGCTAGAGCCTTGCACCATATGGCCTGCCACGCCGAGCGCAAATCACTTCGCGGTGGCCCGCCGATCATCCAGTCCGACATCCCGTCGGCCAGCACAGAAGGAGCGTGCCCATGTTCAAAGGTTCTATGCCTGCCCTCGTCACGCCGTTTCGCAACGGCGAGCTGGATCTGGAGACATTGAAAAAGCTGGTCGAGTGGCACATCGGTGAAGGCTCCAACGGGCTGGTGCCGGTGGGGACCACGGGCGAATCGCCGACCCTGTCGCACCGGGAACACGAGACTGTCGTGGAAGAAGTGGTCAAAGCCGCCGCGGGCCGCATTCCGGTCATCGCCGGGGCCGGATCCAACAATACCGTGGAATCCATCCGCCTGGCCCGCCACGCCGAAGAGGTGGGGGCCGACGCGATACTGGTTGTCACACCCTACTACAACAAGCCCACGCAGCGCGGGCTGGTCGCTCACTTCACGGCGATCCACGATGCCTGCAACCTGCCCATCGTGATCTACAATATCCCGCCGCGTTCGGTCATCGACATGAGCCCGGCAACGATGGGAGAGCTGGCCAAGCTGCCGCGGATCATCGGCGTCAAGGACGCCACCGGCGATCTGGCGCGGGTCAGTGCCCAGCGGATCACCTGCGGGCCGGACTTCGTCCAGCTTTCCGGTGAGGATGCTACAGCCCACGGTTTCAACGCGCAGGGCGGTGTGGGCTGCATTTCTGTCACTGCGAACGTGGCGCCCAAGATGCTTTCTCAGATGCAGGCGGCCTGTGCGGCGGGCGACTATGCCAAGGCGCTTGAGGTTCAGGACCGGTTGATGCCACTGCACCAGGCCATCTTTACCGAGCCGGGTCTGGTCGGCGTGAAATACGCCATGTCGCGGCTTAATCTTTGTTCGGACGAAGTGCGACTGCCGCTGACGGGTCTGTCGGATGACACCAAAAAGCTGGTCGACAATGGCCTGCGCCAAGCGGGTTTGATGAACTGAAACCTGCCCATGGGGTGGGCAGTGGCGTGGCACAGGGG
>JABDKA010000187.1 GCA_013002405.1 Sulfitobacter sp.
AACCGCCCCTGCGCGAGGTGGCAGAAATTGACGACGCGCTCTTCGATCTCGGCATTGCCGACCTGATCCGCAAGGAATGCCCCACCATCTCAGCCCGGATGTTCAGAGCCATCGGATATCTGCGGGATCTGGAGCAGCGTGCAGCCGCTTTGGGCTATACCGAGGCAGAGATTGATGCCTATACCGACAGCGACGCAGACAAGGACCGTCTGCGCGCCAAAGCCGCAGCATTTTTTGCTGCGCGAGGGGTCGATACTTCGGACCCGCAAAGCTATTGTGCGCTGGGATTGGAAGAGATTCAAAAATCGAGCCGGATCGGCTCGTTACTGAGAGCGAAGTGAGCATATGAGCGATACCCGCAAGATCATCATCGACGGCAAGGAAATTGAGACGGACGGGGCCATGACCCTGATCCAGGCCTGCGAACAGGCCGGGATCGAGGTGCCGCGCTTCTGCTACCATGAACGCCTGTCGATTGCGGGCAACTGCCGGATGTGTCTGGTGGAGGTCGTCGGCGGCCCTCCCAAGCCCGCCGCCTCCTGCGCCATGCAGGTCCGTGACCTGCGGCCCGGCCCCGAAGGCCAGCCGCCGGTGGTCAAGACAAACTCACCGATGGTTAAGAAGGCCCGCGAGGGAGTTATGGAATTCCTGCTGATCAACCACCCGCTCGATTGCCCGATCTGCGATCAGGGGGGCGAATGCGACCTTCAGGATCAGGCCATGGCCTATGGCGTGGATTTCTCCCGCTACCGCGAACCCAAGCGCGCGACCGAGGATTTGGACCTCGGGCCGCTGGTTGAGACGCACATGACCCGCTGCATCTCCTGCACCCGCTGCGTGCGCTTTACCACCGAAGTCGCCGGCATTCACAAGATGGGCCAGACCGGCCGGGGCGAGGATGCGGAGATCACCTCCTACCTCGGTGAGACGCTGGATTCGAACCTTCAGGGTAACATCATCGATCTTTGCCCGGTCGGTGCGCTGGTCTCCAAGCCCTACGCCTTCACCGCCCGTCCCTGGGAACTGACCAAGACCGAATCCATCGACGTGATGGATGCCTTGGGCTCCAACATCCGGGTGGACACCAAGGGCCGCGAAGTGATGCGCTTCCTGCCGCGCAACCACGATGGCGTGAACGAGGAATGGATTTCCGACAAGACCCGCTTTGTTTGGGACGGCCTGCGGCGTCAGCGGCTTGATACGCCCTATATCCGCGAGAACGGCAAGCTGCGCAAAGCCGACTGGCCCGAGGCGCTGGCGGCGGCCGCATCCGCGATGAAGGGCAAGAAGATTGGCGGTCTGGTGGGCGATCTGGTCCCGGCCGAGGCAGCCTATGCACTTAAAGTTCTGGTCGAAGGGCAGGGCGGTGTTGTCGAATGTCGTACGGATGGGGCCAAGCTGCCCGCGGGCAACCGCTCCGGCTATGTGGGTACCGCGACGGTCGAGGATCTGGAGTTTGCCCAGGCGATCATGCTGATCGGCACAAACCCGGCAGTAGAGGCACCCGTGCTGAACGCACGGATCCGAAAGGCCTGGCTGCGCGGCGCCGGGGTTGGTGTCATTGGCCCCAAGGTCGATTTGACCTATGAATACAACCACATCAGCGAAGATCCTGCGATCATGACAGAGCTGATGAAGCGCGATCATTCTGAGGTGGCCGAAAAGCCCTCTGTGATCATCGTGGGCCAGGCCGCCCTGGCCCGCGAAGACGGAGAGGCGATCCTGGCCGAGGCCATGGCCCTCGCGGAAAGTACCCAGTCCAAGTTCATGGTCTTGCAGACGGCGGCAGGCCGCGTGGGCGCGATGGACGTGGGCGCCACCTGTGACGGTGGTGTCAAGAAGGTGCTGGGCAGCGAGGTGATCTACAACCTCGGTGCGGACGAGGGCGACATTCCCGATGGGCCTTTTGTCATCTACCAGGGCAGCCACGGCGACCGGGGCGCGCACCGGGCGGACATTATCCTGCCCGCCGCTGCCTATACCGAAGAGCCGGGTCTTTTCGTCAACACCGAAGGACGGCCGCAGATGGCCTACCGCGCCAGCTTTGCCCCCGGACAGGCCAAGGAAAACTGGGCCATTCTCCGGGCGCTTTCCGCTGAACTCGATGCGACACTGCCCTACGATTCCATTGCGGCCCTGCGCCGCGCGCTGATCAAGGAGGTGCCGCATCTGGGTCAGATCGACCAGGTGGCCGAGAACGCGTGGCAGGCGCTGCCGCGTGGCAAGGTGGAGAGCACACCCTTCGGCACCGCCATCGTGGATTTCTACCTTTCCAACCCCATCGCCCGGGCCAGCCCCCTGATGGCAGAACTTTCGGCCGCTGCAGCGGCGCGCCGGGCACAGCCGATGGCGGCGGAGTGAGGAAGCATCCGTTGCTGCTGGTCATTCCCGTGACGGCGGCGGCGGCCTGCGCACCTCCCGTACCGGTCGCTTCCGATTTTATCCCTGAATACAAGGGGGTAGAGACCACACTTCTCGACGGTGACCTGGTCCAGTTCAATGTGGCCATGACCAAGGCGCTCAGCACCCAGGATGTCGAGGACTATGCCGAATGCGCGGCCGCGCAATATACGCTTATCCGGGGGTACGGATTCGCAAGACATGTGCGCACAAATGTGGCGCAAGAGGCTAGCATTTGGCGGGGTGATGCTGTTTATACGATCTCGCCAAGCTTGCCACGTGGCATAAAGACAATCGATGCCGAAGTCGTCGTAGCGAACTGCGTCGAGAAGGGCATACCGACGGTATGAGGGACAATGGCTGAATTCTTTACGCAAACCGGTCTTGGGATTGCGCTGCTGATCACGGGTCAAGTCCTGCTGATCATGCTGCCGTTGCTCCTGTGCCTCGCCTTCCTGATGTATGCTGACCGCAAGATCTGGGCCGCTGTCCAGATGCGCCGTGGCCCGAACGTGGTCGGTGTCTGGGGTCTGATGCAGTCCTTCGCGGACCTGCTGAAGTATGTGGTGAAAGAGGTTGTGGTGCCGGCCGGCGCGGACCGCGCGGTGTTCTTCCTCGCGCCGCTGGTCAGCCTTGTCATGGCGCTGATCGCCTGGGCCGTGATCCCCTTCAACGAAGGCTGGGTCCTGTCGGACATCAACGTGGCCATCCTCTATGTTTTCGCCATATCCTCGCTTGAGGTCTACGGCGTGATCATGGGCGGCTGGGCCTCGAACTCCAAATACCCCTTCCTCGGCTCGTTGCGTTCCGCCGCGCAGATGATCTCTTACGAGGTTTCCATCGGTCTGATCATCATAGGGGTGATCATTTCCACCGGCTCCATGAACCTTACCTCCGTCGTGAATGCGCAGGAAGGCGCGGGTGGCATCCTGAACTGGTACTTCCTGCCACATTTCCCGATGCTGATCCTCTTTTTCATCTCTGCGCTGGCCGAAACCAACCGCCCGCCCTTCGACCTGCCGGAGGCTGAATCGGAACTGGTGGCGGGCTACCAGGTGGAATACTCCTCCACGCCCTTCCTGCTCTTCATGATCGGAGAGCTGGTGGCCGTGGTGCTGATGTGCGCGCTGGTGTCGCTGCTCTTTCTGGGTGGCTGGCTGTCGCCGGTGCCCTTCCTGCCGGACGGGTTCCTGTGGATGTTCCTGAAAATGCTCTTCGTCTTCTTCATGTTCTCCATGGTGAAGGCGATCACCCCGCGCTACCGCTACGACCAGCTGATGCGCCTGGGCTGGAAGGTCTTCCTGCCCTTTTCCCTGGCCTGGGTCGTCTTCGTGGCCTTCGCGGCCAAGTTTGAATGGTTCTGGGGCATCTACGCCCGCTGGCCGATGTGAGGTTGATATGACACAGATCGACTATTCCCGCGCCGCCAAGTACTTCCTGCTACAGGATTTCGTCAAAGGTTTCGCGCTGGGCTTCAAGTACATGTTCTCGCCCAAGGCGACGGTGAATTACCCGCACGAAAAGGGCCCGCTGTCCGCCCGTTTCCGCGGCGAGCATGCCCTGCGCCGATACCCCAACGGTGAGGAACGCTGCATCGCCTGCAAGCTTTGCGAGGCGGTTTGCCCGGCCCAGGCCATTACCATCGATGCAGAACCGCGTCTGGACGGCTCTCGCCGCACAACGCGCTACGACATCGACATGACCAAGTGCATCTACTGCGGCTTCTGCCAGGAGGCTTGCCCGGTCGACGCCATCGTCGAAGGACCGAATTTCGAATTCTCCACCGAAACGCGGGAAGAGCTTTACTACGACAAGGAAAAGCTGCTCGACAACGGGGAGCGCTGGGAAGCCGAGATCGCGCGCAACCTGGAAATGGATGCGCCCTACAGATGACCGACACGCCAAATCCTTTTGAGGCGCTCTTCAAGCAGGCGCAGGAACTGACCAAGGCCTTCCCGACGGTTGATGCCTTCTCGCCCAAGGTGTTTGAGGCGATGATGGGCACCATGCCGAAGGACATGATGGAGATGATGTTCGGCAATACCGTCAACAAGGGCGGGCTGGATGCCAAGACGCGGCTCTTGCTGACAATCGCGGGCCTGACAACGCAGGGCGCTCAGGTTGATACGGTGTTCCGCCAGACAGTGCGCCACGCGCTGGAGGCCGGGGCCACCGAACAGCACATCAAGGAAACCATCGCCCAGACAAGCGTCTTCGCGGGCATTCCGGCCATGACCCGGGCGCTGGACCTTGCGGGTCAGGTTTTTGACGAACGGAAGGATGACGCATGAGTGTCTTTGCTTTCTATCTCTTCGCGGTCAGCGTCATCACCGGCGGGCTTTTTACCGTGATCAGCCGCAACCCGGTGCACTCGGTGCTCTGGCTGATCCTCGCCTTTCTCTCGTCGGCGGGCCTCTTTGTGCTGCTGGGGGCGGAGTTCGTGGCGATGCTGCTTATCATTGTCTACGTGGGCGCGGTCGCCGTGCTCTTTCTCTTTGTCGTGATGATGCTGGACGTCGATTTTGCCGAGCTGAAGGCGGAGATGGCGAAATATATGCCGCTCGCGCTTCTGATCGGGCTCATTATCCTGATGCAATTCGTGATGGCCTTCGGGGCCTGGGAAAGCTCTGCCGCCGCGGAAGGGCTGCGCGCGCAGGTGACGGACCCCACCCGCTTCAACACCGAGGCACTGGGTCTGATCCTTTATGACGACTATTTCCTCCTGTTCCAGCTCGCGGGGCTGATCCTGCTGGTGGCCATGATCGGGGCCATCGTGCTGACCCTGCGCCACCGCGTGGACGTCAAGCGGCAGGATGTGATCGCGCAGATGATGCGTGACCCGGCCAAGGCGATGGAATTGAAGGACGTGAAACCCGGACAGGGGCTTTGAAGAACCGGAATTTTCAAAAAATTCCGACCGCTTTCTTGCAGAGAAAGCGATCAAGAACGGAAAGACAGTGAGACGATGATCGGACTTGAACATTACCTGACGGTGGCGGCAACGCTCTTCGTCATAGGCATCTTCGGGCTTTTCCTGAACCGCAAGAACGTGATCATCCTGCTGATGAGCATTGAATTGATGCTTCTGGCGGTGAATATCAACTTCGTCGCCTTCTCTTCCTTCCTTGGGGATCTGGTGGGGCAGGTCTACACGCTCTTCGTACTGACCGTCGCCGCCGCGAAGCCGCCATCGGCCTGGCCATCCTCGTCTGCTTCTTCCGCAACCGCGGCACGATCGCGGTCGAAGATGTCAACGTGATGAAGGGGTAGGGACATGGAAACCACCATACTCTTCGCCCCGCTCGTCGGCGCCCTCATCTGCGGGTTCGGCTGGAAGATCATCGGTGAAACGGCGGGCCAGTGGATTTCCACGGGCCTTCTCTTCCTCGCGGCAGTCCTCTCCTGGGTCGTCTTCCTCAGCTTCGAAGGCCCGACAGAGCAGATCCAGATCTTGCGCTTCATTGAAAGTGGCTCGCTCAGCACCGACTGGTCCATCAGGATGGACCGCCTGACGGCAATCATGCTGATCGTGGTGACGACAGTTTCGGCGCTCGTGCACCTCTACTCCTTCGGTTACATGGCCCACGATGAGAACTTCGGCGAAGGTGTCGCCTACAAGGCGCGCTTCTTTGCCTATCTCAGCTTCTTCACCTTCGCGATGCTGATGCTGGTGACCTCGGATAACCTTGTGCAGATGTTCTTTGGTTGGGAAGGGGTGGGTGTCGCCTCCTACCTGCTGATCGGTTTCTACTACAAGAAACCCAGCGCCAATGCCGCCGCGATCAAGGCCTTCGTAGTCAACCGCGTGGGCGATTTCGGCTTTGCCCTGGGTATCTTCGCGCTCTTCCTGATGACGGACAGTATCCGGCTCGATGACATCTTTGCCGCAGCGCCCGATCTGGCGGAGCAGACGATTTCATTCCTGTGGACTGACTGGAATGCCGCGAACCTGATAGCCTTCTTGCTCTTTGTCGGGGCGGCGGGCAAATCCGCTCAGCTTTTCCTGCACACCTGGCTGCCAGACGCGATGGAGGGCCCGACGCCGGTGTCGGCCCTGATCCACGCGGCGACCATGGTGACGGCGGGGGTCTTCCTGGTCTGCCGCATGTCGCCGCTGATGGAATTTGCGCCCCAGGCCATGACCTTCGTCACCGTGATCGGTGCCTCCACGGCCTTCTTCGCCGCCACCGTGGGCCTGGTGCAGACCGACATCAAGCGCGTCATCGCCTATTCGACCTGCTCACAGCTTGGCTACATGTTCGTGGCGGCGGGCGTGGGCATGTATTCGGCGGCCATGTTCCACCTCTTCACCCACGCTTTCTTCAAGGCCATGCTTTTCCTTGGTGCAGGATCGGTCATCCACGCCATGCACCATGAGCAGGACATGACCAACTACGGTGGCCTGCGCAAAAAGATCCCCTACACCTTCTGGGCCATGATGATCGGCACGCTCGCCATCACTGGTGTCGGCATCCCGCTGACCCACATCGGCTTTGCCGGGTTCCTGTCGAAGGACGCCATCATCGAAAGCGCATGGGGTGCCGGCTCCATGTACGGCTTCTGGCTTCTGGTGTCTGCGGCGGCGATGACCAGCTTCTACAGCTGGCGGCTGATGTTCCTGACTTTCTACGGGACCCCAAGGGGTAACAAGCACACGCACGAACATGCCCACGAAAGCCCCGCCACCATGCTGGTGCCGCTGGGCATCCTGGCCATCGGCGCGATCTTCGCGGGCATGATCTGGTTCAAACCCTTCTTCGGCGATGCAAAGTACGTGGCGGCCTTTTACGAGATCCCGCTCGCCGAAATGGCAGAAGGTGGGGATACTCACGCGGACGGGGCAGAGGATGGCGCGGGCAAGGCCGAAGACGGGCATGGCTCGGATGAGGCGCACCACGAGGCCTTCGGTGGCGCGCCGGGTGAGGGCGCGCTTTACTTCGGGCCTGACAACAATGTGCTTGAGGCCGCGCACGAGGCCCCCAAGTGGGTCAAGGTCAGCCCCTTTGTCGCCATGTTGGGCGGTCTGATCATGGCGCTCTGGTTCTATATCTGGAATCCGTCCCTGCCGGGCCGTCTGGCCGAAAATCAGCAGCCTCTGTACCTCTTCCTCAAGAACAAGTGGTACTTTGATGAGATCTACGGCGTAATCTTCGTAAGGCCCGCCAAGGCCATCGGGCGGTTCTTGTGGAAGCGCGGGGACGGCAACGTGATTGACGGAACGCTCAATGGCGTTGCCATGGGCATCGTGCCCTTCCTGACGCGGCTCGCGGGCCGGGCACAATCCGGCTACATCTTTACCTACGCCTTTGCCATGGTGATCGGCATCGCGGTGCTGGTCACATGGATGACGATGACCGGAGGGGCGAACTGATGGATACCCATCTGCTTTCCATTATCACCTTCCTGCCCGCATTCGCGGCGGTGATCCTGGCCGTCTTCCTGCGCGGTGAGGATGAAGCGGCGCAGCGCAATGCCAAGTGGTTGGCGATGATCACCACCACGGCGACCTTCATCATATCGCTCTTTGTCCTGCTGGAGTTCGATCCGAACGACACCGGCTTCCAGTTCGTTTCCGAAGGGGAATGGCTGCTGGGGTTGAACTACCGGATGGGGGTGGACGGCATCTCGATCCTCTTCGTGATGCTCACCACGTTCATGATGCCTCTGGTGATCCTGGCCTCCTGGGGCGTGACCACGCGGGTGAAGGAATACATGATCGCCTTCCTGGTGCTGGAAACCCTCATGCTGGGCGTCTTCATGGCGCTGGACCTGATCCTCTTCTACCTCTTCTTTGAGGCAGGGCTTATCCCGATGTTCCTGATCATCGGGATCTGGGGCGGGGCAAACCGCATCTACGCCAGCTTCAAGTTTTTCCTCTACACCTTCCTTGGCTCCGTGCTGATGCTGGTGGCGATGGTGGCCATGTTCGTTGACGCAGGGACCACCTGTATTGGGGCCTGTGACATCAGCCTGCTGAACCATACCTTCGCCTCAGAGACATTCGCGATCGCCGGCGTGACCATCGTCGGCGGCATGCAGACCCTCATGTTCCTGGCTTTCTTCGCCAGCTTCGCGGTCAAGATGCCCATGTGGCCCGTTCACACCTGGCTGCCCGACGCCCACGTCCAGGCCCCCACCGCAGGGTCCGTCGTGCTGGCGGCGATCCTGTTGAAGATGGGTGGTTACGGCTTCCTGCGCTTCTCTCTGCCGATGTTCCCCGTTGGCAGTGAGGTGCTGACCCCGCTCGTCCTGTGGATGAGCGCCATTGCCATCGTCTACACCTCGCTCGTCGCGCTGGTGCAGGAGGACATGAAAAAGCTCATCGCCTATTCCTCCGTCGCGCACATGGGCTTTGTCACAATGGGGATCTTCGCCGCCAACCAGCAGGGCATCGACGGGGCCATCTTCCAGATGATCAGCCACGGATTCATCTCCGGTGCGCTCTTCCTGTGCGTCGGCGTCATCTATGACAGGATGCACACGCGCGAGATCGACGCCTACGGCGGTCTTGTGAACCGGATGCCGGTTTACGCACTGATCTTCATGCTCTTCACCATGGCCAATGTGGGCCTTCCGGGCACATCCGGTTTCGTTGGTGAATTCCTGACGCTCATGGCGATCTTCCAGGTCAACACATGGGTCGCTGCGGTGGCCACCACGGGCGTGATCCTGTCAGCTGCCTACGCGCTCTGGCTCTACCGCCGGGTGGTCATGGGCGACCTCATCAAGGAAAGCCTCAAGTCGATCACGGACATGACCTCGCGGGAACGCTGGACCTTCGCGCCGCTGGTGGTGATGACGATCCTGCTGGGCGTTTACCCGGCGCTTGTGCTGGACATGATCGGGCCCTCGGTCGCGGCCCTGGTTGAGAATTACGAAGTTGCACTGGAGGCAGCCGGTCAGGCCCTCCAGTCTGCTGATGCGTCGAATTAAAAGGACCAGATGCGATGAATTCCGCTGATCTGAATGTCATCCTGCCCGAGGTTTTCCTGGCGGTCTTCGCGATGCTGGGGCTGCTGTTCGCGGTCTACACCAGCAAGGACAAGATGGGCCCGACACTCGTCTGGGCCACGGCAACGATCTTTGTCGTGCTGGCCGGGTGGATCGGCTGGATGGGCGAGGGCACGCGCGTGGCCTTCAACGGCATGTTCATCGAGGACAGCTTTGCCCGCTTCGCCAAAGTGGCCATCCTTCTGTCGGCCGCCGCGGTTCTGATCATGTCCGAAGGCTATATGAAGGCCCGCGGCCTCTTGCGGTTCGAATACCCTATGCTGATCGCACTTGCCGCTGTGGGCATGATGATGATGGTCAGCGCGGGCGATCTGATGGCGCTTTATATGGGGCTGGAGCTGCAGTCCCTGTCGCTCTATGTCGTGGCTGCCCTGCGGCGGGATTCGATCAAATCGACAGAGGCGGGCCTCAAGTATTTCGTCCTCGGCGCGCTTAGCTCCGGTTTGCTGCTCTACGGTGCATCGCTGGTCTACGGCTACGCGGGCACAACGCTTTTCTCCGGGATCATCACGACGGCGCAGTCGGGTGAAACCTCCGTTGGTCTCCTTTTCGGCATCGTCTTCCTGATTGCCGGTCTTGCCTTCAAGGTCTCCGCAGTGCCCTTCCACATGTGGACGCCGGACGTCTATGAAGGATCGCCCACACCGGTCACTGCCTTCTTTGCCACCGCGCCAAAGGTCGCCGCCATGGCCCTCTTCGCACGGCTCTTGCACGATGCCTTCGGTCAGGCGGTGGGCGACTGGAGCCAGATCGTGGCGCTTCTGTCCGTGCTCTCCATGTTCCTCGGTGCCATTGCGGCCATCGGCCAGACCAACATCAAACGTCTGATGGCCTTCTCCTCCATCGCGCACATGGGCTACGCGCTCATGGGGCTTGCGGCGGGCACGGCCTTTGGCGTGCAGGCCATGCTGGTCTACATGGCCATCTACGTCACCATGAACGTCGGCACCTTCGCCTTCATCCTGATGATGAGCAAGGACGGCGCGCCGGTGGTCGAGATCTCATCGCTCAACATGTACTCGCGAACCAACCCCGGGCGCGCGCTGGCCATGCTTGTGCTTCTTTTCAGCCTCGCGGGCGTGCCCCCGATGCTTGGCTTTTTCGGCAAGCTCTACGTGCTGCGCGCGGCCTATGAGGCGGGATTGGCCTGGCTGGCCATTGCCGGTGTGATCGCTTCCGTGATAGGGGCCTTCTACTACCTGCGGATCGTTTTCTACATGTACTTCGGCGAAGAACAGTCCGAGCCGCTGGACAGCGGCGGGGGCGGAACGGTGCTGCCGGTTTTCCTCATGGCCTCGGCGATCATCATGGTGGTGGGCATTGCCAACATGTTCGGCGTCGAAGTGGCGGCACAGGCGGCGGCTGGCGCCCTGGTGAATTGAGCCGCCGGGCCGGTTTGAGCTGATGCGTGACTGGCCCGCAGGATACACCCGGCACATCTACGATACGGTCGATTCGACGCTGTCAGAGGCGGCGCGCATGATCCCGACCCTGTCCGGTCCCGCCTGGCTGATGGCGGTCGAGCAGACGGCGGCGCGTGGACGCCGGGGGCGCAGCTGGGCCACACCGCGCGGGAACTTCGCGGGCACCCTGGTGATGCCCCGGAAGGAAGCACCGGGGGTGGCGGCACTCCGCAGCTTCGTCACCTCGCTCGCCCTCTACCGCGCCTTTGTTGCCGTAACCGGGCAGCCATCGGCCTTTGCGCTGAAATGGCCCAATGACGTGCTCCTGAAGGGCGGAAAGGTGGCTGGGATCCTGCTGGAAAGCCGGGATGAATATCTGGTGATCGGCATCGGCGTGAACCTTGTCCACGCGCCGGGTCCGGAGGCGGTCGAGGAGGGGGCGCTGACCCCGGTCAGCCTGCAAGGGGCCTTGGGGATTACCGTGGCTCCCGAGGATTTCCTCGATGCGCTGGCGGCGGAATACGCCATCCTGGAGGATCAATTCACCACCCACGGCTTTGCCCCCATCCGCCGCGCCTGGCTGGACCATGCGGCCCGGCTGGGGGAAGTGATCACCGCGCGCACCATGCGCGAGACCTGGACTGGTACCTTTGAGGATGTCGACGCGCAGGGTAGTCTCATCCTCAAGACATCCGCAGGCCGCAAGGCAATCGCCGCAGCGGACGTGTATTTCTGAAACGGAGGGCAGCAGATGCTCCTGGCGATTGATTGCGGCAACACTAACACGGTCTTTTCGATCTGGGACGGGACGCAGTTCCTCTGCACCTTTCGGACCTCGACCCACCATGCGCGCACTTCGGATGCCTACTTTACCTGGTTCTCCACCCTGCTGAAGCATCACGGGATCGAGCCCGACATCACCGATGTCATCATCTCCTCCACCGTGCCACGGGTGGTCTTCAACCTTCGGGTCTTCACGGACCAGTACTACGGCGTGCGCCCTTATGTGGTGGGCAAGCCAGATTGCCTGCTGCCCGCCGACCCGCGCGTGGATCAGGGAACGATCGTGGGCCCCGACCGTTTGGTCAACACATCCGGCGCCTATGACCGGCACGGAGGCAACCTGATCGTGGTGGATTTCGGAACGGCAACGACCTTCGATGTGGCGGGCCACGATGGTGCCTACGTGGGCGGCGTGATTGCGCCGGGGGTGAACCTCAGCCTGGAGGCGCTGCACATGGCCGCAGCGGCCCTGCCGCATGTGGACATTACCAAGCCACAGCGTGTAGTAGGCACCAACACCGTCGCCTGCATGCAGTCCGGCATCTTCTGGGGCTACGTCGGCCTCTGCAAGGAGATCTGCGCCCGCATCAAGGCAGAGCGCGAGCAAACCATGAAAATCGTCGCAACCGGTGGGCTTGCCCCGCTTTTTGCGCAGACCGAAGACCTATTCGACGAAATCGAGGATGACCTGACCATGCATGGACTTGTCGTCATCTACAATCATAACAAGGAAGCAGCTGAATAACATGAGCAGCGAAAGATTGATCTACCTGCCCCTCGGTGGGGCGGGTGAAATTGGCATGAACGCCTATGTCTATGGCTACGGCAAACCGGGCAAGGAACGGCTGATCGTCGTGGACCTGGGCGTGGCCTTTCCCGACATGGACAGCAGCCCGGGCGTGGACCTGATCCTGCCCGACATCACCTGGCTGAAAGAGCGGGCCGACCGCATCGACGCCATCTTCATCACCCACGCACACGAGGATCACGTGGGTGCCGTGGCGCACTATTATGAGGCCCTCAAGGCACCCATCTACGCCCGAAACTTCACCGCTCATATCGCCCGTCGCAAGATGGAGGAATATGGCCATCCGGAGGATGCGGTTCAGACCGTCGGCCCCTGGCCACACCAACAGGGGGCGGGGCCCTTCAAGGTGGGCTTCCTGCCCATCTCCCACTCCATCCCCGAAAGCTCTTCACTGGTGATCGACACCGATGGCGGCCGGGTGATCCACTCGGGCGACTTCAAGATCGACCTCACGCCCGGCGTGGGAGAGCCCTTTGACGCGGCCCTCTGGACGGAGGTCTGCAAGGACGGCGTCAAGGCGCTGATCTGTGACAGCACCAACGTCTTTTCCCTTGCTCCGGGCCGGTCGGAGGCGACCCTCTTTCCGGAGATCGAAAAGCTGGTCAGCAGCGCCGAAGGCATGGTGGTGGCAACCACCTTCGCCTCCAACGTGGCCCGGGTAAAGACCCTGGCGGAGGCTGCGGACAAGGCGGGACGCTCCGTTGTTCTGCTGGGCCGCGCGATGAGGCGGATGGTGGAAGCCGCCCTTGAGACGGGCGTGATGAAGGACTTCCCCAAGACCATCTCGCCCGAGGATGCGCGGGGTATGCCGCGTCAGAACCTGATGCTGCTGGTCACAGGCAGCCAGGGCGAAAGGCGCGCGGCCAGCGCGCAGCTGGCCCGTGGCAAATACCAGGGGCTCGAAATGAAGGAGGGGGACCTCTTCCTCTTTTCCTCCAAGACCATCCCGGGCAACGAAAAGGGCGTGATCCGGATCATCAACCAGTTCTCCGAAATGGGCGTGGATGTGGTGGACGACAGCACCGGGCTCTACCATGTTTCAGGTCACGCCAACCGGCCCGATCTGGAGACTCTTCACGATGTGGTCAGGCCCCAGGTCCTGATTCCCATGCACGGCGAACACCGCCACCTGCGCGAACACGTGAAAGTGGCCGAAGCGCGCGGCATGAAGGGCGTTCTGGCCGTCAATGGCATGATGATCGACCTCAGCGGCAATGAGCCGAAGGTGACGGAATACGTTGAGACGGGGCGGACCTATCTCGATGGCACCTCTCAGGTCGGTGCGCTCGACGGTGTGGTGCGGGACCGGATCCGCATGGCAATGAACGGGCATGTAACCGTAACGGTCATCATCGACGAAGAGGATGAGCCGCTGGGCGAGCCATGGGTCGATCCGGTGGGCCTGCCAAAAACCGGTCGCTCCAACGCGCCGTTGGTCGACGTGTTGGAAGAGGATCTGGGCCAGTTCCTGAACCGGGCAGGGGCCAAGACCCTGCGCGACGATGACAAGCTGAACGAGGAACTGCGCCGCATTGTCCGCCAGTCGGCCATGAACGAGGTCGGCAAGAAACCTGAAGTTACAATTGTTGTCAGTCGGTTAAGTTAGGAGGCTGTGGTTAAGCTGATTTGGTAAAGAAGGATGTTTACCAATGGCCTTAACCAACTGCAAAGAATGCCACCACCAGGTATCGGATGCTGCGGCGCACTGCCCAAGCTGCGGAATCACTATGCCCGGTCAGACCAAAAGCAGCGTCTCTGACGGGCCTTCAACGGCGTCCGGGGCGCAGGAACCGAAGGGCATGACCGGCCGTATCAAGCGCATGCCGCGCTGGGGCTGGGCCGTGCTTGGATTTGTCGGGTTTGTTGCCCTGTCCGGGCTGGCGTCGAACGGCGGGTCAAGCTCCTCCTGCAAGGTCCTCTCCGCGCGTTCGGCGTCAAATTCCTATATAATCCGTGGCGAATGGGACTGGGGTGTGAGCGTGATCACCAACGTCAAGAACACTGGCGGCCCACGCC
Source organism: Sulfitobacter sp. (assembly GCA_013002405.1). GTDB lineage: Bacteria > Pseudomonadota > Alphaproteobacteria > Rhodobacterales > Rhodobacteraceae > Sulfitobacter. The sequence goes on from JABDKA010000187.1 coordinate 14,422, forward strand.
TTGTCACGATCGAATCCATGGTCAGCTCGTCTCAAGGGGCCTGGACCCGCAAAAAACAGGTCCATCTCGACAGGGGAGAGAGCCAGTCAATGGAGATCTTCTTTTCGGAACCGACGATCCTGGCCGAACGCATCAAGTATCAGACGAAATGCATCTGAACAAAGGCGGTACAGGCGAAGGCCGAAAGGTCCTCGCCTTGTCAGTTCCGGCGCTCAGTCGTCGTCACTTCGGTCGGCAAAGCTGAGGCCAATGAATTCCGGCGTATGGTCGCCCAGACCAACGACCTGCTTGCCGCCACGCTGATCGTTGCGGCCCCGGCCACGGTTGTCATCCTTACGGTCCGACCCACGCCCACCGCCGCGATTGCTTTCCCGCCGCGACTTATCGCTCTTCTTGTCGGCCTGTCGGGTATCGGCCTTCTGAGGTTCTCTGGACCGCTGACGCTCGACAGGGGCCTTATCCTCTTGCTTGGGCTTTTCATCCGCCTTCGCGACAGCCTCATCGTCCATGTCCGTTTTCCGCCGACGACCGCGCTTGGGCTTTTCGCCTTCATCGCTCTTGGCCTTTGGCGATTCCGTTTCACCACCGGACTGCAGCGGGTTTTCCAATCGCGGGATTTCCCGCTGCACCAGCCGTTCGACGTCTTCGAGGTTCTTTTCGTCGCGCGGCACGCAGATCATGATCGCCTTGCCATCCCGGCCCGCACGGCCCGTGCGGCCAATGCGGTGAACGTAGTCCTCCGCATGGGACGGCACGTCGAAATTGAAGACGTGGCTCACCGCTGGCACGTCAAGGCCCCGCGCGGCCACGTCAGAGGCCACGAGGAAACGCAGGTCGCCTGCGCGGAAGCCGTCGAGTGTCCGGGTGCGCTGGCTTTGATCCAGATCGCCATGGATCGGGGCCGCGTCATATCCATGTTTCTTGAGGGATTTGGCGACGATATCCACATCTGTCTTGCGATTGCAGAAGATGATCGCGTTCGTGCACTTCTCTCCTTCACCGTCGATGAGGGCACGCAGAACGTTGCGCTTTTCCGTCCCTTCCCGGTCCCGGCGGCTGCCTTTGAACATGACCACGCCCTGCGTGATGTTTTCACCCGTCGTGGCCTGACGGGCCCCTTCAATGCGCTCGGGGGCGGAGAGGAAGGTGTTGGTGATCCGCTCGATCTCGGGCGCCATGGTGGCGGAAAAGAAAAGCGTCTGGCGGGTGAAGGGGGTCAGGCCGAAGATGCGCTCGATATCCGGTATGAAGCCCATGTCGAGCATCCGGTCGGCCTCGTCCACCACCATGACCTTTACATCGTTCAGGATTAGCTTGCCCCGCTCGAAGTGGTCCAGCAGACGGCCCGGCGTGGCGATCAGCACATCGACACCCTTGTCGATCAGCAGATCCTGTTCCTTGAACGAAACCCCGCCAATCAGCAGCGCCTTGGTCAGCTTGACATGTTTTGAATAGGTGTCGAAGTTCTCGGCCACCTGGGCGGCCAGTTCCCGCGTTGGACAGAGGACCAGAGACCGCGGCATGCGGGCCCGGGCGCGGCCACGGGCGAGGATCGTGATCATTGGCAGCACGAAACTGGCCGTCTTGCCCGTCCCGGTCTGCGCAATGCCCAGCACATCTCGCCCTTCAAGGGCGGGAGGTATGGCGCCAGCCTGGATCGGTGTGGGGGTTTCGTACCCGGCCTCTTCGATGGCCTTGAGTACCTTCGGGTTCAACTTCAGATCAGAGAATTTTGTCATATATGTCCGGGTTATGCGGACACTGTCTTGGCCCGCTGCGTCTAGTCATTCGGGTCCGTGTGACCCCTCTTGTGCGGCTCCCATGCCGCACGCTGCGTCCGCATAGCAACTTGACGGTGTGGCGTCAAACCGTCGTTTCTTTAACGCGTGTGATGGGGGAAATGTTCTTCAATTGTTGCTTTCAGGCCCAGATTGACGTGACGTAGCAGGCCGCGCTCCCGCAGTTTACCGCGCAAATCGGGGCTGTCGGCGCAAACCTCATCGAAAAAGGCCCGCAGTCCCGCCTCGCCGCCCTCCGCTTCTATCATCGAAAAGAGCTCGTGCATGGACAGGCCACCCTTTTCCTGGGGCTTGTTGGGGGCCAGATCCGCCCGGTAAGAGCCGCGTTCGAACCGGAAGCGGTAGGCGGAAAGCCAGTCCTCCCAGCTTTTGGCGTGCAGGTGGGCCAGATCGATGCCCGGCTGACGCTCGGGTGTCTCCACCATTTCACCGGCCTGAAAGACATTGTGGATGCGCACGTGGATCCGCTCCAGCCCCGTGTGGACAAAGACCTTGCCCGCCAGATGGCTCAGAAACCCCCCCTTCAGATATTCCCCGAAGGTCGGATAAAGCTCCGCCGCCAGCCGGGAACGGTCCCGGCCCGGCGGGATGAAGGCCTTGAAGAGGGTGGGATTTCCCGACAACTGCTCCATCGGGCGGACGCGGGCCGTGGGCTGGTCCGAAGGTATCTCGGCAAGGATTTCGGCGATGGGCCGATCGGCCACCAGGAATTCGTCCACGTCCATATGGATCAGCCAGTCTACCTCACGCGCGTTCCGGTAGGCATGGGTGGCGTTCACCGTCTGGCGCTGCTGGTGCATCTCGGGCCGCTGGCCCTTGCGCTTCTGCCACCAGCTCTCGTCACAAAGGGTCACAAGGCATTTCGGATGCGCCCGCAGGGCGTCATGGGCCGCATGGTTGTCATCATCGAAGTAGATAAGAAGCCGATGCGCGCCCTGTTCCAGGTGATATGCGGCCCAGTTCAGGATTTCATCGACGGGTGCCTTGATGGTGGCGGAGACGCCCCAGGTGGCGGTCATGCGGCTTTATCCTCAGCTTCGTTGTCCGTGTAACCTATGATGTTTCGGTGTCCCGCGGAACCAACAGCGGACATGGTGCCCGACCTACCGCTGTCCCGGACCTGATCCGGGCCCTCTCTTTCGTCGTGACACAGAGGCTTCGGCTCAGGTTGCGGCCGCCATGCAGCTATCGGCGAAACCCCGGAGGTCTCCCGCTCAAACCATCATCTCTTTGGTCGCCGTCAGCCGCACATCGGGGTAATCCCGCTCGATCCGGTCGATGTCCCACTGCAGGCGCGTGAAGTAAACGATATCGCCGTCGTGGTCGTGGGCGATGTGCTGTTTGTTGGCCTCCACAAACCTGTCGAGGGCGGCCTTCTCCCCCGAGGCCCAGCGGGCGGAGGTGAATT
>JABDKA010000052.1 GCA_013002405.1 Sulfitobacter sp.
GGCCGACGATGCCCGCGTTGTTGACCAGCGCCGCAAGGGGGCGGCCGAGCCCGTCAAGCCCCGCGAAGAGCGCGTCGATGCTGGCGGGGTCGGCGACATCACAGTGAAAGACGTGCTCTTCCGCCCCGGCGGCGCGGGCATCGTGGGCTACAGCATCGGCGCCCTGAGGGTCCGAATTGTAGGTCAGAACAAGGTCATAGCCGCGTTCCGCCGCAAGGCGGGCGGTGGCGGCACCGATCCCGGCGGAGGCACCGGTGATAAGGCAAAGGGGGCGCATGGGTCAGGTTCCTCTGATACGGGTGAGCATTTCGGTGGTATCGCGGCTGAGATCAGGCTGGGCAAGGATACGGTCAAGCTGCAGGGCTATCCGTTCTTGCCGCCTGCCGTCGTAGCGTTTCCAGGTCTGGAAGGCGGAACACATCCGCGCGGTGGTTTGCGGATTCAGCGGATCGAGCTTGATCAGCCAGTCGGCCAAAAGCTGGTAGGCGGCCCCGCTTTCGTGGTGAAAACCCGCGTGGTGCATGGCGAGCGATCCCATGACGGCGCGAAAGCGGTTGGGGTTCTTCCAGTTGAAATCGGGGTGACTGGTCAGCCGTTCGACCGTTTCGGCGACCTTCTCCGGCTTTGCCTCGATCACCTGCAGACCGAACCACTTGTCCATCACAAGGCGGTCGTCGCGCCATTGCGCCTCGAAAGCACTCAGCTTCTCGTCGCCCTTCTCCGCGCGGATGAAGTTGGCCAATGCAGCAAGCTGCTGGGTCATGTTGTCGGCGGCCTCGTACTGCGCCTCTGCCCGGGCCCCGCCGTCGCGGCGGGTGATCAGCGACAGCATGGCATTGCCAAGGCTGCGCTTGCCCGATTGTTCGGCATTCGGCGCGTAAGGCTCGGTCACCTGGCAGGCGGCATAGAGCTGGGGCGCCTCCCTCGCAAAGCGGTCGGCGAGGGCCTCTCGCATCGTCTCCGACGCGGCGTAAATCGCGGCGGGGTCCGGGGTGTGGCTCTCTTCATGCAAGGCGCGCGCCAGATCGGACTGACTGGGCAGGCCCAGCATCAGGGCGCGGGTGGCGGGGTCAAGTCCCTCATCGGTGACAACGGCGTGAATGCCATTGAGGAAGGCGGGATCGGGATCAGCGCCTTTGCGGATCATCGCCATGAGCGACTGGCGCGCCAGCGTGCGCCCCGCCTCCCACCGGTTGAAGGGATCCGTGTCATGGGCCAGCAGGTGTGCACGGTCGGCATCCGACAGGGCGTGGTTCAGCACCACGGGGGCGGAAAAGTCACGCAGGATGGAGGCGACAGGCCGCTGGCCGAGACCTTCGAAGGTAAAGCTTTGGCTTTTTTCGGTCATCTCCAGGATGCGGGTTTCCGCCACCTCGTCCCCATTGTGGCCGATCAGGCCCACGGCGATGGGAATGACCTGCGGCTGCGGGTCGGGTGTTGCCGCACTGGGCGGCGTGTCCTGCGTAAAGGTGAGGGTGAGGGTGCCTTCAACCCAGGTTTCCTCCACGCTCAGGCGCGGCGTTCCTGCCTGCCCATACCAGCGCTTGAATTGGCTCAGATCGCGACCCGTGGTGTCCTCGAAGACCTTCAGCCAGTCCTCGATCGTGGCGGCATCGCCGTCGTGGCGTTCGAAGTAGAGGTCGAGGGCCTTGGCATAGGCCTCGTCGCCCACGAGCCGCTTGAGCATGCCTATGACTTCGGCGCCCTTTTCGTAAACCGTTGCAGTGTAGAAGTTGTTGATTTCCTGAAAGCTTTCCGGCCGCACCGGGTGGGCGAGCGGTCCCTGATCCTCCGGGAACTGCCGCGCGCGCAGGTCGATCACATCCGAGATCCGCTTGACCGGGGCGGAGCGCATGTCGGCGGTGAACTGGCTGTCGCGATAGACGGTTAGACCCTCCTTGAGGCAGAGCTGGAACCAGTCGCGGCAGGTGATGCGGTTGCCGGTCCAGTTGTGGAAATATTCGTGGGCGATGATTGCCTCGATCCGCTCGAAGTTCATATCCGTTGAGGTTTCGGGCGAGGCGAGTACCGCGGAGGAATTGAAGATGTTCAGCCCCTTGTTCTCCATCGCGCCCATGTTGAAGTCATCGACTGCAACGATGTTGAAGATATCGAGGTCGTATTCGCGGCCGTAGACCTCTTCATCCCATTTCATCGACTTTTTCAGCGCCTCCATGCCAAAGGCGCATTTGCCTTCGTCGCCGGGGCGGACGTAAAGGTTGAGGTCGACGTGACGGCCCGACATGGTGACAAAACTGTCGGAGTGCGCGACCAGATCACCGGCGACCAAGGCGAAGAGATAGGCGGGCTTGGGCCATGGATCGTGCCATTTCGCGTGGTGCTCCGATGTGCTCACCGGATTTCCGTTGGACAGAAGCACGGGATGCGGGCCCTCGATGGTTACGTCGAAGGTGGCCATCACGTCGGGGCGGTCGGGGTAGTAGGTGATCTTGCGAAATCCCTCGGCCTCGCACTGGGTGCAGTACATGCCGTTCGACATATAAAGGCCTTCCAGCGCGGTGTTGTTGGCAGGGTCAATTTCGACCACGGCCTCCCATGTGAAGGCACCGGGTGGCACGCCGACGACCAAACCTTCCTCCGTGACATTTGGATCGACCGGGATGCCTTCGACCTTCGCCCAGATCAGCTTCAGGTTTTCGCCATGTAGAAACATCGCGGCACTGGGCGTATCGGGATCCTGAACATGATGCGGATTTGGCACGAAGCGAATAGTGCTGCGCACGCGAGTGGCATGCGGGTCGAGCGTAAAACGCAGATCGACTGTCTCCACATCCCACGGAAAAGGCTTGTAATCAGAAAGATAGACGGTCTTGGGGGCCGCATCGCGCATATTTTGTACCTTTTGGTGGAACTTTTCGCCTGCGGCGCAAGTTAGGTCCGTAACACACGGCCTGCAAGCGGGTCGAAATGCACTGAACTGAAGGAAAGCTCAATGTCAGCCCCTGATACGAACATCGAAAAACAGGAAGAAAAACACAAGCACGCACTTCTGGGCATCCGGGGCGCTCTTGTCTTCGGTTTTGCCATGCTGCTGCTGATTGTGGCCTTCTCCGTTATGCGCGGATCCGAACCGACAGCGGACACGGTGATTGGCACCGAGGGCGCTCAGGAGACCTCGGACGGCGTGAACGTAGACCCGGTCACGCCCGGGACCAACGTCTCCAACTAATAGTTTTATGCGTAACGAGTTGCGGAGCGGTTTCTGAAGTCAGAAGCCGCTCTTTTTGTATGGGGCGAAGGGGCGTTCATGGCCAGAATGAAGAAAAAGCACCTATTACCGACCAAGACTTGCGAGACATGCGGGCTTCCTTTCAGCTGGCGGCGTAAATGGGCCAAAGTCTGGGACGAGGTCAAATATTGCTCGGACCGCTGCCGAAACGGAAGATGACGCGCCACCATGACCATTTTGGTAAGATTTCCTTACCAAAGTTCCTTGTCTTGACGGATCGGAAACTTTAGACCCTTTTCGAAACGTCACCGACGAAGGGGAGCGCCGCATGGCTCAGAGAATTGACAAGTATGGTTTGCAGGTCGATCAGACGCTGGCCACATTCATCGAAGAGCAGGCTTTGCCAGGCACCGGCGTCGGGGCCGAAAGCTTCTGGAAAGGCTTTTCGGAGCTGGTGCATGAGATGGGGCCGAAGAACCGTGAGCTGTTGGAAAAGCGTGCGGAAATCCAGGGCCTGATCGACACCTGGCACAAGGACCACAAAGGTCAGCCGCACGATGCCGAAGCTTACCGTACCTTCTTGGAAAAGGTGGGATACCTGGTGCCCGAAGGCCCTGATTTCCAGGTCGAGACGGCCAATGTCGATCCCGAAATCGCCGCGGTACCGGGACCGCAACTGGTGGTGCCCATCACCAACGCGCGCTTTGCGCTGAACGCTGCGAATGCCCGTTGGGGCAGCCTTTACGACGCATTTTACGGCACTGACGCGCTGGGCGATTTGCCCGCGGGCGGCGGCTACGATCCGGAGCGGGGCGCGCGGGTGGTGGCGCGGGCCAAGGAATTCCTGGATGAGGCGGCCCCCCTGATGTCGGGCAGTCATGCCCAACTTGTAGGCTACCGCGTCGTGGATGGCGCGCTCGAAGGGCTTATCCTGAATGCGCAGGATCATCGCGGTGTTCAAATGACGCAAAGCGCCCAGCCTTCCGCGGGCAAGCCGCCGCATGTGGAGCACGGGATCGGTCTGGCCGACCCGGCGCAGTTCGTGGGCTACCTGGGTAAGGCCGATGCGCCCACGGCAATCCTGTTGAAAAACAACGGACTGCACATTGAAATTCAGATCGACGCCGATCACCCCATCGGCAAATCCGACCCTGCGCATGTGTCGGATGTTCTGATGGAGGCGGCCCTGTCGACCATCATGGACTGCGAGGACAGCGTCGCGGCCGTCGATGCGGAAGACAAGGTGGTTGCCTACGGCAATTGGCTGGGGTTGATGAAGGGCGATCTGGAAGAGAGCTTTGAAAAAGGCGGGGAAAAGATGACCCGCCGGATGAACCCCGACCGTGTCTACACCGCCCCCGACGGCTCAAACCTCACGCTGAAGGGCCGTGCGCTGATGCTGATCCGCAATGTGGGCCATCTGATGACCAACCCCGCGGTGTTGGACCGTGAAGGCCGGGAGGTGGGCGAGGGGCTGATGGATGCCATGATCACCACCCTCATCGCGATGCACGATCTGGACCGGGATGGCGGCAATTCGGTCACCGGTAGTGTCTATGTCGTCAAACCCAAGATGCACGGCCCCGAAGAGGTGGCCTTTTCAGACGCGATCTTCAGCCAGGTGGAGCGGGCGCTGGCGCTGCCCGCAAATACCGTGAAGCTGGGGATCATGGACGAAGAGCGGCGCACCTCCGCCAATCTCAAGGAATGTATTCGCGCGGCGAAACACCGCGTCGCCTTTATCAATACGGGTTTCCTCGACCGGACAGGGGATGAGATCCACACCTCGATGGAAGCGGGGCCCATGGTGCCCAAGGGTGAGATGAAGAATGCCACCTGGATCAAGGCCTACGAGGACCGCAACGTGGACATCGGTCTTGCCTGCGGGCTGCAGGGACGGGCCCAGATCGGCAAGGGCATGTGGGCCATGCCGGACCGGATGGCGGACATGCTGGAGGCCAAGATCGAACATCCCAAAGCAGGTGCCAACTGTGCCTGGGTGCCGTCGCCCACGGCAGCGACCCTCCACGCGATGCACTATCACAAGGTCGATGTGCTGGCGCGGCAAGACGAGATAAAAGCTGGCCGCACGCGGGCCACGCTGGAGCAGCTTCTGACCATTCCGGTCATGGATGGCCGCAATCTGAGCGACGATGAGATCGCCCGCGAAATCGAGAACAACGCACAAGGCATCCTTGGCTACGTGGTGCGCTGGGTCGATCAGGGGGTGGGCTGTTCCAAGGTGCCCGACATCAACGATGTGGGCCTGATGGAAGACCGTGCGACCTGCCGGATATCGGCTCAGGCGCTGGCCAACTGGCTGCATCACGGTGTGATCGGCAGGGATAGGGTCATGGCGGGACTGAAGAAGATGGCAGAGGTCGTGGATCGGCAGAACGCGGGTGACCCGATGTACCGGCCGATGGCGCCGGGATACGACGGGATTGCCTTCAAGGCGGCATGTGATCTGGTTCTGGAAGGGCGCGCTCAGCCGTCGGGATATACCGAGCCCGTGTTGCATGCGCGGCGCCTTGAGTTGAAGGCCGCACAGGGTTGAGCGAAGAGGAGCGAGGGGCCAGCCCCTCGCACGCCCCGACGTTTTTTTGGCAAAGTGAAGAAGGGAGCAGGGATGGCTGTTTCATTGCGCAAGGCGCGGACGATCATTCGAAAGACGCTTGAGAAGGGCCGCGAGATGGAGCTGAAGCCCCTGTCAGTGGTGGTGCTGGACGCGGGCGCGCACGTGCAGGCCTTCGAGCGGGAGGACGGTGCGGCCCCTGGCCGCTTCGCGATCGCCCATGGCAAGGCCTACGGCGCCGTGATGCTGGGCATGGCCGGGACCGCGCAGATGAAGCGGGCGGAGGATCAGGCCTATTTCATGGCGGCGGTGAACGGGGTCTACGGTGGTCAGGTGATCCCGGTGCCGGGGGGTCTTTTGTTGCGGGACAAAAAAGGCGCCGTGATCGGGGCTGTGGGTGTTACCGGTGATACCTCCGAAAATGATGCAAAAGCGGGCATTGCGGGGGTCGAGGCGGCCGGTCTGACAGCCGAGACCTGAGCCATCGCTTGAGGCTCAGGGTCGGGCTGCGTATATAGAGGCGGAGTTGAGACAACCCAAGGTGCAGCATGTCCCGTCCGATCGTCGGTATCATCGGCAATTCCTACCTGTTGAACGATCAGTACCCGGTCCATGCCGGGGGCAAGATGAATGCGGATGCGGTGGCCGATGTCTCGGGTTGCCTGCCCCTGATCATTCCGGCCGACCCTGCCCACGTGAGTGTGGCGGAGCTGCTTGAGGCCTGTGACGGCTTCCTCCTGACCGGTGGCCGCCCCAACGTCCACCCCGAAGAATACGGTGAGGCCGCGACGGAGGCGCACGGCGCCTTTGACAGGGCGCGGGATGCCATTGCCCTGCCGCTGGTCCGGGCCTGCGTGGAACGCGGTCAGCCTTTTCTTGGCATTTGCCGGGGATTTCAGGAGGTAAACGTCGCGATGGGGGGAACGCTCTATCCCGAGATCCGCGATCTGCCGGGACGTATGAACCACCGGATGCCGCCCGAAGGCACGCTGGAGGAAAAGTTCGAACTGCGCCACGATATCACCTTCAATGAAGGTGGTGTCTTTCACGAATTGATGGGCAGCCCGAAGGTACGCACGAACACGCTGCACGGACAGGGGATCAAGACCGCCGGTCATCGCATCGTGATCGATGGCTGGGCCGATGATGGCACGCCCGAGGCGACCTATGTTGAAGGCGCCCCCGGCTTTACCCTGGCGGTCCAGTGGCATCCGGAATGGAATGCGACGGGTGACCCTGTGTCGCGGAAGCTCTTTTCCGCTTTCGGGGAGGCGGTGCGTGCCTGGGCGGGACGGGGCCGGGCCCCGGCGTTGAAGGCCGTCTGAGGCCTTTTTATTGCAGAATTAGGTCCGTGTGGCGCGCTCCGGCCTTGTCGGTTGGCACAGGTGTTGCGAGCCGCGGCGTGGCGAGGCCGCGCGCGATATCCCGGTGGATGGAGCTGTGGGGCCAGTCCTGCGGACGGGTGCAGAGCCCCGCCCGGACGGGGCTGAGATGGATGAGGTCGCGGTGCCGGTCAAACGTGGACCGGTCCCGCACCGGGAAGGCCCAGTAGCTGCCCTGCCAGATCCCCTTGTCCCCCCGTTTGATCTGTTCCGGCGTCCGGTAGTCGGGAAAGGGCACCGCGCGGGAGAACCTTGATTTCAGCATGCGGATCCGGTTCGGCCCTTTCTTGTCCCCCTGCGGCAAGGTCCAGAGTGTGTGAATCACCGCGGGCAGCACGACAATCGCGTCGATCTCCATTGGGTAGTTGCGCAGCACCCTGCGCATCGCGTTGCGCAACGCATCAATATGGCGGATCAGCAGATCATCGCCGTGGCGGGCAAGGCGCAGGGTCAGAAATAGGCTGTCGGCGGTGAAGGCATTGTGGTTCTGGTCGGGCATGCTTCAATGTGCGGCGACTATGGTTAAGAGCCGCTTAACAAAGGCGGTGTGGGCAGTACCTTCGAATGGATTGACTGGTGAGGCGAGTGAAGTACGGCACGTAGTTCTTTGTTTCATAGTAAAATTCTTATGTCGCAGATCTACCAGGAAAAATATCTGAACCCGTCATGATCCCGACATGAGCCTTCCTATTGTTTCCGGCAATGGTCCCGAAAGCGGGTGAGGGAGTGGCAACGTTGGAGCGTTGAGGTGAGGCTTCTCTTTGGTATTGTAATGAGCGCCGTAATGGCCCTCCCGTCCCCTCTCCGTGCGGCGGAACCGGACCGTCAATCAGCCGCCTTCTCCGCATCGCCGCACCAAACCTTGCTTCCATAAGCCCAAACGAGCCATTGGCCGCAGAAGATCCCACGCCAAACCTGCCCAAGAATTGAGCGCTCAGGCCGCCTTTTTCCGGCAGAGGCCAGGCAATTGGCGCGATGGTTGGCTTGTACTATCCGAACGCGCCCTATATCAGCCACGCAACAAAGTTGCGCCGTTGGGGCGCGGCGCATCTATGCGGGGGTTTTTGAAGTGAAGATCGGAACGCCAAA
>JABDKA010000194.1 GCA_013002405.1 Sulfitobacter sp.
CCGGTAAAGCATTAAACAGCCGTGATTAATTTCGTACCACCCGTTCCATCCATTATCGCAGGTGGTTCGAAAGTGCAAAGAAGCTCTGCGCCGATATCGTGGTTTTCACGCAGGAGAAGCTGAGGACAGGCCCCGCGCCACAGACCGTGTCAAATTGCTTGTTCCAGCTAAGCGCGCTTCTCAAGATGGCGGGGTCGGCCTGAAACTATCCGCTGGACGACCGTCCGATGCGCACGCGATGCTCGTCGCGAAGAAGCTGGTCTTGACACAAAAGAGCCGCGACCGGCGGCTGACGTTTGATGAGCTTGCCCGCTCGATCCGCCGCTCCTCCTCTGTCCCCATGCATCGCACCATCGCCTTTGCGATCTTCTCCACCCGCCGCCAAGAGGAAATCACGCGGATCAAAATGGTGGATCTCGACCAGGAGGGCAAACTGGCTCTGATGCGCGACATGAAGAACCCCGGCGAAAAGTTGGGGAACGATATCTGGTTCGACCTGTCCGATCCGGCACAGGGTCAAAGCTCTCGATGAAGGCCTTCGGCTGGGGCTTGCGCGGATCGATGTAATGCCAATCTTGGCCATTTTCGCGGACCCAAGTCAGAAAGCATACGCCTTACACCGCGCTCTATTCTGCGGCTGTTCTGAGCGTTGAGATCAGATGGTGGAATTTATCGCCCTGCACTGCGATATGCTGACGCGTAACCACAGCCGCGGTGTCCGGATCAGCATCGGTCAGCGCTTTGAGAATGCTTTCATGCTCGGACATGGATTGCCGCAACCTTCCGCGCAGCCTGAGCTGCAGACGACGAAACGGTTTCAAACGGCGGTGGAGGCGGGTTGCTTCAGCCTCAAGAAAACTGTTGCCCGACTGGGCATAGATGATGTGGTGAAAGCGTTCATTCGCCCGGTAGTATCTGTCGGAGTCGTTTTCCTTCAAGGCCTGTTCACATTCTCGGTTAACTTCACCAAGCTCCTTAAGGGCCGCGTCTGAAATCCGCTGTGCTGCGAAGCGGGCGCAGGCGGCCTCCAGCTCTGCCATTACCTCGAACATCTCAAGCAACTCGATGGCCCCCGGTTGGCGGACAAAGGCACCGCGGCGTGGAATCTGCTCAACTAAACCTGCCTGTGTCAGCCGCTGGAGTGCTTCGCGTATCGGTGTCCGCGACACCGAAAACCGTTTGGCGAGCTGCGTTTCGTCAAGACGTTCGTTATCCGGAAAAGTTCCCTCCAGAATCAATTCCTCGAGGTGATCTGCTATGGTGTTTGCCTGCATCTTGGCCATTTCGCCTGCCCCTCCGGCCTTCGGGAAACTCATTTCTGTAGCTGGAAGACTAATACGAAATTGCAGTTTTTGTATACAAAAACTTGACTATTGTTCACCCAACGTCGATTAAGTGCCACCGGCGCTGCGCCGGTAGTACCGAGGGAGGAACACTATGAAGATCAGATTTACCGCGACAATCGCCGCCGTAGCCATGTTGGCCGCATCCACAACCGCGCTCTTCGCGCAAGAGCTTCGCCTGTCACATCAATGGTCGGACAGCGATGTGCGTCATCAGGTCGCGAAAATCGTTGCTGATGAGGTTGCCGCTGCGGATGTGGGGCTTGAGATCCGGATTTTTCCGACACAGTCGCTTTTCAAGGCGCGCGAGCAATATACGCCGCTGTCACGCGGCCAGCTTGATATGACGGTACTGCCGCTGTCCTATGCTGGTGGTCAGCAACCCGCCTATAATCTCACGCTGATGCCCGGTCTTGTGAAGAACCACGACCACGCCGCACGGTTGAACGAAAGCCCGTTCATGGCTGCGATCGAAGAAAAGATGGCCGAAGACGACGTGATGGTCCTGGTGCACGGATATCTCGCCGGTGGCTTTGCAGGTAAGGATGAATGCATCACTTCGCCTGACGATATGGCTGGTAAGCAGACCCGCGCCGCGGGCAAGGCGTTCGAGCAGATGCTGGCGGGTGCTGGTGCCTCCATCGCATCCATGTCCTCGTCCGAAATTTACAATGCCATGCAAACCGGCGTTCTGGACGCGGCCAATACCTCGTCTTCGTCCTTTGTGAGCTACCGCATCTATGAGCAGGTCGCCTGCTATACCCCTGCTGGCGAATTTGCACTTTGGTTCATGTATCAGCCTTTGCTGATGAACAAATCAACCTTCGATGGCCTCACCGAAGCGCAACAGCAAGCGTTGCTTGCCGGTGCCGCGAAAGCCGAGGCTTTTTATCTGGAGGAAGCGAAGAAGGAAGACGCTGCCAGCCGCGAGGTCTTTGAAAAGGCAGGTGTGGAGATCGCCGAGATGTCAGAAGCAGACTTCAACGCTTGGCGGGAACTGGCGCAGAAGACCTCTTACAAGGCGTTCGTTGAAGAGACGCCCGACGGTCAGGCGCTGCTTGATTTGGCTCTTTCGGTCGACTGATCTATCAACTGGGGCGGCGACAACGCCGCCCTTCAAAGTTTCAGGGCCAGGAGACTATTGTGGCGGGTAACCTAAGCATCACTGTCGCACGGACAGGTGGTAATACTTTCTTGAGGCTCGTAGCAGCGATATCCACACTTGCAGGATGGATTTCGGCGGCCATGATCGTCGCTGCGGTGGCGATCACCTGTCAGATGATCTTCATCCGGTTTGTCATGAACGGGTCCACTGTCTGGCAGACCGAGGCGGTGATCTACCTGGTCATCGCGGCCACCCTTTTGGGGCTGCCCTATGTGCAACGCCTGCGCGGTCACGTGAATGTTGATCTGATCCCGATCTGGCTGGCCCCCAAGGCGCGTTTCGCACTCTTTATCCTGACCATGACGCTGTCGATCCTGATTGTGGGTACGATGCTTTACTATGGCTATGAGTATTGGCATTTCGCCTGGGAGCGGGGCTGGAGATCGGACACCGTCTGGGGGGTGCGGTTGTGGATCCCCTATCTGGCGCTGCCCGTGGGATTTGCGCTTTTGATGCTGCAACTGATTGCGGACTTGGTTGCCGTAATCCTGCGGATTGAAGACCCCTTTGGCCTTGGTGAAGCTGACGGGATCGAAGTCCGCACCTCGGGAGGTGTCTGATGGATCCACTCCTCCTTGGCGCTTTGGTTGCTGTCTTCACCATTCTCGTACTTTTTTCGGGCATCTCGGTGGCCCTGGGGCTTCTGGTCGTCTCGGCTGGCTTCCTGATTATCTTTGACGGGATGCGGTCGCTCGAACTGATGCCGGAAATCCTGTTCGGCAAACTCAACAACTTTGCCCTGCTGTCGATCCCGATGTTCATTATCATGGGGTCCTCAATTGCGTCAACGCGCGCGGGCGCGGACCTTTATGAGGCGCTGGAACGCTGGCTGACCCGTGTCCCCGGGGGCCTGGTCATATCTAACCTGGGGGCCTGCGCGCTCTTCTCGGCGATGTCCGGCTCAAGCCCCGCGACCTGCGCCGCTATCGGCAAGATGGGCATTCCGGAAATGCGCAAACGGGGGTACCCCGACGGCGTCGCTGCGGGCTCCATCGCGGCGGGCGGCACACTTGGCATTCTGATCCCACCTTCCGTCACGATGATCGTCTACGGCATTGCGACAGAGACCTCTATTGGTCGTCTGTTTCTGGCAGGGGTCTTTCCCGGCCTGATGCTGGTTGGGCTTTTCATGGGCTGGTCGCTCTATTCAACGTGGCGGTCCGGCAATATGGCGGTCCTCTCCTCCACCACCTATTCGTGGCGCGAAAAGTTGGAAATCCTGCCCCGCGTTCTGCCCTTCCTCGCGATCATCCTTGGCGTGCTTTACGCGATGTACGGTGGTATCGCGACCCCGTCCGAGACCGCAGCGGTCGGCGCGCTTTTGTGCCTGATCATCGCGATGGTAATCTACAAGTTGTGGAACCCTGCGGACCTGTGGGTCGTCCTGCGCGACAGCACCAGGGAATCGGTGATGATCCTGTTCATCATCGCCGCAGCGGGCGTGTTCAGCTACATGCTGTCGTCGCTCTTTATCACGCAATCCATTGCTGCCTGGATCGGGACGCTGGACGTCAACCCCTGGGTACTGATGGCAGCGGTTAACGTCTTCCTGCTGATCGCGGGTTTCTTCCTACCGCCGGTCGCCGTCATCCTGATGGCAGCGCCAATCCTATTACCGATCATTACGACTGCCGGGTTTGACCCCATATGGTTTGCTGTTGTCTTGACCATCAATATGGAGATCGGGCTGATTTCGCCCCCCGTGGGATTGAACCTCTATGTCATCAACGGCATCGCACCCGATATCAAACTCAAGACGATCCTGACCGGATCATTGCCCTATGTCGCTTGCATGGTGGTCGCCATCATCCTGCTGTGCCTGTTCCCGGGCATCGCAACATGGTTGCCTGATGCTGTTATGGGAACGGCGATATGACGCTACTGGCCGATCTGCTCTCAACAGTGTTTGAAAGACGCTACCGGCTGGGAAGGACCGGGCGCCGCGACGACCGTCCGATAGAGGCCTTGACGACCGAATTGATCGGCGCGGCAGGAGAGGCGTCAGGGCTGACAGTCGCGCGCAATCTTCTGGGCCGTTATGCAGAGATGGATGACGACGCCAAGCTCGCCTTCTTTCATCACCTTGCGCGCGACATGAATATTGACGCGATCAGGGTGCGACAGGCGCTGGAGGCCTACGCCGCCGAACAGACCAAATCGACCTACCGAAACTTCATGCAGGCAGCAGAGCCCCCCCGGCAGGAGTTGATCCGACGGCTCAACCAGGTGCCAGGGGCCACGGGCGCGCTTGTGGCCATGCGCGCCGATCTCTTAAGGCTCAGCCAGGGGGCGGATGCGCTGCGTGCGCTTGACCTGGACTTTCGCCATTTGTTCGCAAGCTGGTTCAACCGTGGCTTCCTCGTTCTGCGGCCGATCAACTGGCACAGTCCGGCATTTATCCTCGACAAGATCATCGCTTATGAAGCTGTCCACCAGATTGACAGCTGGGATGATCTTCGCCGCAGGCTGGAACCCACGGACAGGCGCTGTTTCGCTTTTTTCCATCCCGCGATGCCGGATGAGCCGCTGATTTTTGTCGAAGTAGCGCTGACGCGGGGTGTGCCGGGCTCGATTCAAGGGCTCTTGGCAGAATCCCGACAGATGATCGAGGCTGAAGAAGCCGACACGGCCGTCTTCTATTCGATCTCGAATTGTCAGGAGGGACTGGCAAGCATCTCCTTTGGCAACTCCCTGATCAAGCAGGTCGCCGCCGACTTGTCGGTCGAAGCGCCCGGACTTGAGACTTTTGTCACCCTCTCACCGATTCCTGGGTTTGCCAATTGGCTGGCCGATCAGGACATATCAGTTCGCCCAGACGATACCGAGCGACTGCGCAGCCTTGCCGCGCACTATCTGCTTGATGTCAAACGGCCCGACGGCCTGCCACTGGACCCTGTTGCCCGGTTCCACCTTGGCAACGGTGCTGTTCTTCATCAGGTCCACGCGCAGGCCAATTTGTCCGACAAGGGCTTGGAGCAGTCGAAGGGCACGATGGTCAACTACCTTTATGATTTCGGGAAGGTGGCGCAAAACCTCGAAGGCTTCGCCGTTGAACACATTATCGCAGCGTCGCAAGAGGTAAGGGCCCTGGCCGCCGCAGCCCAGAAAGCGGCAGCATAAGAAAGGCACAGGCGATGGCAAATCCGCTTTATGATGAACTCTTCGGTGCGCATTCGGGCAAATCAACGCCATTCCTGTTACTGTGTGAAGGGCAGACCATCACGCACGAAGCGTTCTTGCAGGTCGCGGCAAGCTTTGCCCATATGCTTACCTCATCGGGTCTCAAGCCTGGCGACCGGCTTGCCGCACAGGTGCAGAAGTCACCTCAGGCGCTGGCACTCTATGCAGCCTGCGTGCAGGCGGGTTTGGTCTTTCTGCCACTGAACACGGCCTACACCGTCGACGAACTCACCTACTTCATAGAAAACAGCGGTGCGAGGATGGTCGTCTGTGACAGTGGACGCGCTGATGGGATCAGACCTGTCGCCGATAGGCTGGAAGCGCAACTTCTGACTCTCGATGCCGACGGTTCTGGTAGCCTGGCAGAGGGCGCTCGGAACCTGCCGAAGACCTTTACCACGGTGGCGCGCGACGCCGATGATTTGGCGGCTTTTCTCTACACCTCGGGCACGACAGGGCGATCAAAGGGCGCAATGCTGACCCAGGCCAACCTTTTGTCCAATGCCAAGACACTTGCCGACCATTGGCGGTTTGACAGCGATGATGTCCTGATAAATGCGCTGCCGATCTTCCACACTCACGGGCTGTTCGTGGCGACGAACGTGACACTCGTGGCAGGCGGCGCCATGATCTTTCTGCCCAAATTCGATATCGACGCCATCATTGACAAGATGCCCATGGCGACAACCATGATGGGCGTGCCCACCTTCTACACTCGGCTCCTGGACGACGAACGGTTCACGGGCGATCTGGTAAAAGACTTGCGGCTGTTCATCTCTGGCTCCGCGCCACTCTTGTCGGAAACGCATGTCCAGTTCGAGCGGCGCACCGGTCACCGGATCCTGGAACGCTACGGCATGACCGAGACGAACATGAACACCTCCAACCCTTACGATGGCGAACGTCGGGCGGGCACCGTCGGTTTTCCGCTTCCGGGAGTAGAGCTCAAGGTCTGTGATCCCAAATCGGGCAGAGAGCTGCCGCAGGGCGACGTGGGCGTGATTGAGGTGCGCGGCCCCAATGTCTTCAAAGGCTATTGGCAGATGCCGGAGAAGACAGCGGAAGAATTGCGCGAAGACGGGTTCTTTATTACAGGCGACCTTGGTCGTATCGACGAGGATGGATATGTCCATATTGTCGGTCGCGATAAGGACCTTATCATCTCAGGCGGCTACAACATTTACCCCAAGGAAATCGAGCTGGTTCTTGACGATCAGCCCGGCGTGCTGGAAAGCGCAGTGATAGGTGTGCCTCACGCAGATTTCGGTGAAACGGTGGTCGGTGTCTTGGTGGCAGAGCCCGGCGCGACACCCGATTTGGATGCTGTCGCAAAAGCTGTGCAAGAGACACTTGCCAGGTTCAAGCATCCGCGCAAACTGGTCGTGATCGACGCGCTTCCGCGCAATACGATGGGTAAGGTCCAGAAGAACGTGCTGCGCGAACGGTTCAACGATCTTTTTGTCCTGACGTAGCCGCCCTTCCTGACCGGGATTTCCCAGAAACGGTCGTCTTACCTTTATCCGGCTCCCGACATGACGAAGCTTCGCGCCTGCGGAATGCTCTTATCCATGTGTCCTGTGAAATTCAGCCCGTTCTTACGAAACATGAGGCCGCCATGGATGCGCTCATACCGGGCAGGAAGAACCGATGCACAGGGTCTTCTGTCAGCCCCCCAATGGCGAAGGGGCGATCGCCAAATGAAAATGGTTCGGGCGCGCAGATCGGCCCGAACTCGTTTCCCGATTGGTTTTTCAGTTCGTGTTTTGGGCGATGAAATCCTTTGCGCTCTGCACAAGGGCCGCACCATCCAGACCCTTTGAGTTCATCTCCTCGATCCAATCTGCAGTGACTTCGGATCCTGCCGCGATCCAGCGATCCTTTTCGCCGTCAAGCTCCGTGATGGTGTTGCCGGCCTTGGTCGCGACACTGCGCCCGACGACGTCAGCTGCGTCCATCGCAGCACCGAAAAGTCTGGACACTTCAGGTCCGGAATTGCCATCAATCACCGCCTTAAGATCATCAGGCAGTGCGGCATAGCTGTCTTTGTTCATCGTCATCACGAAGGTTGCGGTATACAGCCCCGGTTCCGACGCAAAGCCGGAATGGTATTTGGTAAGCTCACTCATCCGCAGCGGCAATGTTACTTCCCATGGGATGATTGCACCATCGATAACGCCTTTGGACACGGCTTCGGGCACTGCGGGTACGGGCATGCCGACTGGCGTCGCCCCCAGCTTGCCCAGCAATTGCCCCGTGACCCGCGTCGGACCACGCAGTTTTTGCCCGGCAACGTCATCGAGTGTCGTTACGTTCACATTGGAGTGTATCCAGCCAGGTCCATGTGTGTGAAACACAATGGGATGCGTGTCGGAAAATTCATCCATGCCATTGGCCAGTACATATTCGTGGAATGCCTTGGACGAACTGGTGCTGTCGCCAACCATGAAGGGCAATTCGAACGCCTCGGTCTTTGGAAAGCGACCCGGCGTGTAACCGATAACGGTCCAGATGATGTCGGCGACACCTTCGGCAGCCTGATCGTACAATTCGGGCGGCTTGCCGCCCAATTGCATCGACGGGTAATGGTCTATTTTGATCCTGCCATCGGAGTCTGCCTGCACCTTTTCGATCCAAGGCTGGATCGCCTTCGCTGGAATTGTCGCCTGCAGAGGGAGCAGCTGGTGTAGGTTCAGGGTCACTTCTTGCGCCCATGCTCCGGTTGCGGCGGCTATCGCGATAACAGATGCTACTGCAGTCTTCTTGAGTGTTTTCAACATTTCAATCCTCCCGATTGAGCTGACATTAGGCAAGTTCTGCCGGAAAATTTATAGCGCCACGAAAGCCGAAGCCGCGGAATTTCACAGCGTCGGGATCGGGCAGGCCTATGTTCGGAAAGCGGTCGAACAGCCGGGGCAACAGGATGTCGGCCAGCATCCGGCGTGCAATATGCTTGCCTTGACAAAAATGCGGACCGTTTCCGAAGGACTGGTGCGGGCGCTTGTCACGCAGGGCGTTGAACAGGTGGCCATCCTCCCAGATGTCCTCGTCATGGTTGGCCGAGGCCTGGACGGTCATCACGGTCTCTCCCTTGGGGATCGCGACATCGCGTATTTCGGTATCTTGCTTGACC
>JABDKA010000237.1 GCA_013002405.1 Sulfitobacter sp.
AGCGGGATGCGCGTCACGCTGGCCAGGGAATGGTCCGCGTCACATTCGCCCGTCGGGGGGGCAATGCACAGGCTATCGATCGCG
Organism: Sulfitobacter sp.; assembly: GCA_013002405.1. GTDB lineage: Bacteria > Pseudomonadota > Alphaproteobacteria > Rhodobacterales > Rhodobacteraceae > Sulfitobacter. The sequence goes on from JABDKA010000237.1 coordinate 85, forward strand.
CCCGTCCCGGCGCGGTTGATGCTCATCGATGAGACGTTACCCGCACCGATATGGAGCGTGATGGTGCTGCCGCCAAGGTTGTTGTCGGTTCCAGCTTTCCGCCTCATTTCCACGCTCTGACGGTTGAGATGAGCCAGAAATCTTCCGCCTTGCAAATCCCGCTAAGCTTGTCCACAGGTGCTGATGTCGGACAGTTGGAAAAACCCTGTCGATATCGCCCCAAACACCTGTCTGCTGCAGGCTGACGCAGGATAAATTTACAAACCAGCCCGGATTCGGCCTCCTTGGTGGTGATCTCGCCCTGGGGATCACTTTCCGGCAAAGAGGTAAGCAAATCCTTAATTGATCCGGTCATGGGACGCTTCAGAAAAAGGCGAAGTGATCTGGAATGACCGTTAACCCGTGTCCCATATTACCGTCCCATGACAACATTCACTGGCCGCAATCGGGCACCGTATCCCTCGCTCGCGCCTCATTCAGGCGGGCTCTTGTTTCTGCCTCATCGGAAATGGCAAATCCAGAAATTCAGAATGGGTACTACCACAATTCGCCGTAGCGAATCGCGGGCAACTGTAATGGATCATCGCCCCAGCATGGGCCCAGGCACCGCTTTCAAGGCATCTTCACCTCATTGCGGGCAAAGGTCGCCGCGTCCATCGTCAGATCGTCGTAGACAAGCTGGATGCTGACCTTCTCGACCGACCCCAGCCGGAGGGTGAGATAGGGCTGCCCGTCGGTTTCGGTAATGGCGTTGGGCGTCGCGCTATCTGCATGACAGGGCGGCAGCGGCCAGTTCTGCAAGGGCTCGTCGTTGACGGAAATCGCCATCGCGGCAAGCCCGCAGCGCCAGCTCCACAAATGGGTGACGTATAGCAGGTCCTGCCCGTTGAACTCTCGCACTGCGACCCAGTTGGCCTTGGTCGCGTTCAGAATTGGCTTCACTTCTGTTGCAGTCAGGAACTTGCCCGCTGGCACCTGCGGCTCCGCCACCAGGCCCGGTGGAACCACGGACATGTCCATGCCAGGTGTTGCAGGAGCACCCCCGACGCTCAGGCCTTCCCCGATGACGACAGAGCCCTGACCGATGACGACCGAGGAGGTGGCAGGGACCTGCGCCGCTGTCCCGCCGCCCGTGGCGTTCATGCTGACGGCGATCATTGCGAAAATGAAATCAAGCATCAATCATGTCCTCCGCACCACAGGGCCAAAATTGCCGTCTTTTGCGAAACCAAAGCTGCGCCTATAGTGCCAGGAAAAGAAAAAGAGGCAGGGCAACTATGGCACGCAAATCGCGTTCGCCGCAAATCTTCAACGTCGCCATCGTTGGCCAGCAGGGCCGTCTGGCCTACGAGGCGCTGATCTTTGCCGCTTCCCTGCGCCACTGCGCGCCTGATTTCAAAGGCCGCTTGCTGGTTGCCGAACCCCAGCCCGGCCCACGCTGGAAGGACGATCCCAGCATTCGCAACGCCGACGTTCGAGCGGCCCTGACCGATCTGGGAGCGGAGTTGGTTCCCTTTGAAAGCCGTCATTTCGGCAGCAGCTATCCTTATGGCAACAAGATCGAGATGCTGCAGGCCCTGCCGAAAGGGGAGCCATTCGTCTTTTTCGACACCGATACGCTTATCACCGGCGACCTGAACGATGTACCCTTCGACTTCGACCGGCCCACGGCATCGCTCCGGCGCGAGGGCAGCTGGCCCATCCCTCAGCTTTACGGGCCGGGCTACACGGGGCTCTGGAAATCGCTTTACGACAAGTTCGGGCTGGATTTCGAGAGTAGCCTCGATCTCAGCCAGCCGGACGAATACTGGCGCCGGTACCTCTATTTCAACGCAGGTTTCTTTTTCTACCGTTGCCCGCACCTCTTCGGCAAAAGGTTTCTAGACTACGCGCTGGCCATCCGCGATGACCCGCCCGTTGCACTTTGCGCGCAAAGCTTCGATCCTTGGCTTGACCAGATCGCCCTGCCGCTGGTCATACACTCCTTGGGCGGCGGGCGCGACACCCTGCCCGAAGGGGTGATCGACGGCAGCCATTCCTGCCACTACCGATTCCTGCCGCTGCTTTACGCACGCGAAAGCGACCGCGCGATTGCCGTGCTGGAGGAGGTAACGGCCCCCAACAAGCTCAAGAAGGTGCTCAAGGGTTCAAACGCGATCAAACGGATGATCTACCAGGGCCGCGGCGCCAAGGTCCGCGCGCTTTTCGATCAGGACAACCTGCCGCGCAAAGAACAGGCGATCCGCAACCGGATCAAATCCAACGGCTTCTGGATGCGGTAAGGCCGCTCAAGCGAAACGCCCTGCTTTACTTTTCCAGATAAACTCCGGGGGAGTCGGCGCTTTGGCGGCGACGGGGCTGGCCCCCTTTCTATTCAGGACCCGGGCGATGGTTCGGGAACGGGTGTCCCGGTTCCGATGCATGACGCGGAATGTCCGTTCCCCATAGACCCCGCTCCCTTGTGCGCCCAAATCCAATCCCCTAAGCAGTGGCAAAGCTTTTTAAGGAGAGCCCCATGACCGACACCACCTACGGCTTTGACACCCTGCAGATCCACGCGGGCGCCCGGCCCGACCCTGCCACTGGCGCACGCCAGACGCCGATCTATCAGACCACGGCCTACGTCTTTCGCGATGCCGAACATGCCGCCGCGCTCTTCAACCTGCAGGAGGTGGGCTTCATTTATTCGCGCCTTACCAACCCCACTGTTGCGGTGCTGCAGGAACGGCTGGCGACGCTGGAAGGCGGTGTGGGGGCGGTCTGCTGCTCCTCGGGTCACGCGGCCCAGATCATGGCGCTTTTCCCGATCATGGGGCCGGACAAGAACATTGTGGCCTCAACCCGGCTTTACGGCGGGACAGTGACCCAGTTCAGCCAGACCATCAAACGCTTCGGATGGGAGTGCAAGTTCGTCGACTTTGACGATCTGGACGCGGTCAAGGCGGCCATCGACGCAGACACCCGCGCCATCTTTGGCGAAGCCATCGCCAACCCCGGCGGTTACATCATGGATGTGCGCGCCATTGCCGATATCGCTGATGCGGCGGAAATCCCGCTGATCATCGACAACACCTCCGCCACCCCGTTCCTCTGCCGCCCGATCGAGCACGGCGCCACGCTGGTGGTTCATTCGACAACCAAGTATCTCACGGGCAATGGCACCGTGACGGGCGGTGCAGTGATCGATTCAGGCAAGTTTGACTGGTCGGCCAATGACAAGTTCCCCTCCCTCAGCCAGCCGGAACCGGCCTACCACGGGCTAAAGTTCCACGAGACCTTCGGCAATCTTGCCTATACATTCCACGGGATCGCCGTGGGTCTGCGCGATCTGGGGATGACCATGAACCCCCAGGCGGCGCACTATACGCTGATGGGAACCGAAACCCTGTCTCTGCGGATGGAGCGGCACGTGGAGAACGCGGTGAAGATCGCCAAATGGCTTGAGCAGGACGACCGGATCGAAAAGGTCACCTACGCTGGTCTGGAATCCTCGCCCTACTTCGACCGGGTGGCCAAGGTCTGCCCCCGCGGTGCTGGCGCTCTCTTTACCGTCGCCGTCAGGGGCGGCTACGACGCCTGCGTCAAGCTGGTGAACGCGCTTGAAATCTTCAGCCACGTGGCCAACCTTGGCGACACCCGCAGCCTGGTGATCCACTCCGCGTCAACCACCCACCGCCAGCTCTCGGCCAAGCAGCAGGAGGCGGCGGGTGCGGGTCCCGGCGTTGTCCGTTTCTCCATCGGGATCGAGGACGCGGATGACCTGATCGCGGATCTGGATCAGGCGCTGAGCAAAGCTGCGAGCTGATCTCAAAGCCAATTGGTGGCACCGATGGCCGCCCCCTGGGGCGGCCCTTTTCGCCACCATGCGCCATTTGCCGCCGGACCGAATGAGACGGGGCTCCGCCCTTTCCTTGATGTAAACCCCACGCTACTATCCTGGTGACTTGAGCGGTATCAACGCCGTGGGCCGCCTGATGTGTTAAAGTTCGCCGATGAAGCCAAATTTCGCGCTCTCCCTTTCGTTTGACGGCATCCGGCTGCTGCACCGTGCAGCGGGGGGCTGGCGGCTGCTGGGGGAAGTAGCGCTCGATTCCACCGACATGGCTGGCGAACTGGCGGCTCTGCGCAAGACCGCATCGCATCTGGAGCCAGGCGGCGTGCGCAGCAAGGTCCTGCTGCCGAACGAACAGATCAAATATCTCAGCATCGAAACGCCGGGAATGTCCGAAGCGGCGCGGCGCGAGGCGGCGCGGGCGGCCCTTGATGGCGCCACGCCCTACGCTGTCGCCGATCTGGCCTTTGATATCAGTGCGGAGGGTGCGAAAACCCACATCGCCGCCGTGGCCCGCGAAACGCTGGATGAGGCAGAGGCCTTTGCCAGCGAACACCGATTCCACCCCGTCAGCTTCGCTGCGATACCCGGCGACCAGCCTTTCCTGGGAGAGCCTTTTTTCGGCCAGACTGCGGGCGCATCAGAGCTTCTTGAAGGCGAAACGGTAGAGCCCGACGGTATCGCCGTGGTGGTCATCGGTGATGTCGAGTTCCCTGAGGGACCTGTCGCTGCTGACGCGACCTCATCGGAACCGGTCGCCGAACCCTTGCCGGATCCCCGGCCCCAAGGCGAGGGCGTTAAGAAGGAGCCACAACGCACGATAGAACCTGAGCCCTTCCGCGCTGCGGAGGACGAGGCAGCCCCACCCGCGCCCACACTGGCTGGTGCCCGGCGCAGCGCGAAGCCCCCTGCAAGTGAGGCTTTCGAGCCCGATCCCAAGGCCCTGGCCACCAGCGCCATCGGCGCCTTCGCCAGCCGCCGGGGCGGCAAGCAAGCGCCGACCAGACGCGAGCCGTCGGTAACCGCGCCAACCGTTCCGGAGGCCGAAATGGTCCCTGAGGCGCGCATCTCAGTGTCCCTTGCAGCGGACCCACCTGCCGCAAAAACCGGGTTTCTAAGCCGCCGCAAATCGAAAGCCCCGAGCGTGCCGCCACTGGCCGAGCCAATCCACGCCCCGGCGATGGGGATCAACGCGGTCAATGACGAAGCCGAACGCATGACTATCTTCGGTGCGCGCAAGGGCGACGTTCGGGGCAAGCCACGCTTTCTCGGCCTGATCCTGACCGCCGCGCTCCTGATCTTTCTTGCCGGTGTCGCGGCCTGGGCTGCGGTTTTCCTTGAGGATGGTGTAAAGCTGTCGCGTCTTTTCGGTGAGCGCAACAAAGCCGAACCTGCCTTTTCCGATCCGCTGCCTGAAGTGATCGAACCGGCCCCGGTTCTCGAAGTGCTGGACACTCGGACGGCCTCACTCGATCCGGTGCTGAGCGAAGCGGGCAGCGCCGTTCCCGAAGTGCCGGACACCCGGATAGCCTCGCTCGATCCGGTGCTGAGCGAAGAGGACACCGCCGTTCTCGAAGCCCTGCGCCGCCCTGTCGAGCCGACCTCGCCCGCCGAACTGACCGAGGCTGAGCTTGAAGCGAAGTATGCTGCCACAGGCATCTGGCCTCGTGCGCCGGAAGTGCTGCCCGAACCGGCGGGTCGTGTAGCGCTTGACGAACTTTATCTCACAAGCATCGACCCCATCAGCACGGCCAATGACGCGGTGGCACTGCCTGCCATCACATCGTTCGAAACTGACCTGGCATTTGCCGCACTGCCCGACCCTGCCGCCCCGGGCACCGCCTTTGCGCTCGATGATCGTGGTCTTGTCCAACCCAATGCCGAAGGCGCCCTGAGCCCCGACGGGGTCCTCGTCTACCTCGGGCGCCCCACCGTGGTGCCACCGGTGGCGCCGACCCGCTTCCAGACGGCACCCGAAGAGGCAGAGACGCAGGACCGCCTTACCGCCTTCCGCCCGCAGCCGCGCCCCGCCGATTTGCAGGCCAGCTATGAGAGAGGACAGTTCGGCGGCCTGACACGTAGTGAGCTGGCGGACTTGCGCCCCGCCCTGCGGCCCCAGTCCCTGCAGGAACGCGCCGCGGCCCTGGCCCAGCCGGAAGTGGTGCCCCAGGCCGACACGGACAGTGCCGTGGCCGCAGCCCTTTCCGCCCCCTCGCCCTTTGTCGACGCCACGAAGTTTGCAATAACCGCCTCTCTGCGCCCGGACCCCAGACCGCGCAACTTTGCCCGCATCGTCAAACGCGCCCAGCGCGCTGCCCCCGTGCAGGAAACCCGCGTTGCCAGCGCGGCCGCCGTCGCCCCCCGCGTGGTGCAGCCCAAGATCCCCTCCAAGGCCTCCGTTGCCAAACAGGCCACCGTCAAGAACGCGCTGAATCTACGCAAGGTCAACCTGATCGGTGTCTACGGCAAGCCCTCCAGCCGCCGCGCGCTGGTGCGGCTGGGCAACGGGCGCTATCGCAAGGTGGTGGTGGGCGACCGTCTGGATGGCGGGCGGGTTTCGGCCATCGGCGAAAGCGAGCTGCGTTACCGCAAGGGATCGCGGAACGTAGTGCTGAAGATGCCCCGCGGCTAGTCGACGGGCACGCTCTTTTGTTATAGGCCGTGCCGGTTTTCATGCGCGGGACTGAGTGTTCATCGCAAAAAGGAGCGCGGTGCTGCGCCTTCTATTGCGGACCTATGACCCGGAATGAAAGGTCGGTCCGGGCGAGCGGCGCCCCCGGTCGCTCCAAATCAGGAGGCTTCCTTAAGCTCACCGCTGTCGATCTGTTCCTGTTCGATCGACTCGAAGAGAGCCTTGAAATTACCCTCACCGAAGCCATCGTCCCCTTTGCGTTCGATGAACTCAAAGAAGATCGGGCCGATCACGGTCTTGGAGAAGATCTGCAGCAGGATGCGGGTCTCGCCCCCGTGCACCACGCCTTCACCGTCGATCAGGATGCCGTGTTTCTTCATCCGGTCGAGCGGCTCTTCGTGGCCTTTCACGCGGTCGCGGCTCAACTCATAGTAGGTGTCGGGTGGGCCGGGCATGAACTTCAGCCCGTTGTCCGCGATCGCGTCTGTCGCGTCGTAGATGTTGCGCGCGCCGACGGCGATGTGCTGGATGCCTTCGCCCTTGTACTTTTTCAGGTAGGCCACGATCTGACCCTTCTCGTCCCGGTCCTCGTTGATCGGGATGCGGATGCGACCGCAGGGTGAGGTCAGCGCACGGCTGGTCAGGCCCGTGTACTTGCCCGAAATGTCAAAGAAACGGATTTCGCGAAAGTTGAAGAAATCACCGTAGAACTTGAACCAGACGTCCATGTTCCCCTTGAAGACATTGTGGGTCAGGTGATCGAGGTAATAGAAGCCGACGCCCTCAGGCTTGGATTGGGCGATCCAGTCATATTCCCAATTGTAGGGGGATGTGTCGTAGTACTGGTCGACGAAGTAGATAAGCGAACCGCCGATGCCCTTGATCGCCGGCACGTCAAGCACCTTGCCGTCGCCCTTGTATTCCTCCGCACCGTTTTCGACCGCGTGCGCCAGCGCCTGCTGTGCATCGACCACGCGCCACCCCATCGAAGGGGCGCAGGGACCATGCTCTTCCACGAATTTCGCGGCAAAGCTATCGGGATCGGCGTTCAGCACGTAGGTGATGTCACCCTGCTGCCAAAGCTCGATACGCTGGGTCTTGTGGTTGGCCACGTGCGAATAACCCATGCGCTTGAAGAGATCGCGCAGCTCCTGCGGCTCGGTGCTTGCGAATTCGACGAACTCGAAGCCGTCGGTGCCTGCGGGGTTTTCCGGTGTGATCTGTGATTTCGGTGCGTCGTGGGGGAAGGGGCCCATGCTCTGTCTCCTCGGCTGAAACTGCGGTTGGCCCTGATATATGCCCGCAATGCCGCGCTTTTCGCGCGTTTTTTGGCTTTGAACTGGTATTTTTCGCTAACTTCCCGCAAATATACTCCAGATCACGCGGGATATTCGCACATGCTTGACGAAATCGACAAACGACTCCTTTTTGCTCTTCAGCGCGATGCCCATCTGACGGCCCAGCAATTGGGTGAAAGGCTGAACCTTTCCGCCTCCCAGGCCGGACGACGGCGGCAGCGGCTGGAGGCGGATGGCTACATCCGGTCCTACACCGCCCGACTTGATCCGGTAAAGCTGGGGCTCAACGTACAGGGCTTTGTGCAGGTGCACCTTGGCACCCACGGACCGGAGTATTCCCGCTCATTCGGGCAGCTTTTGGCCGCGCGTGCCGAGATTGTGAGCGCCTGGACGATGACGGGGGATGCAGACTACCTGCTGAGGGTCTATTGTGAAGATCTGCCGAGCCTCAACCGGTTGATTCACGAAGTGCTATTGCCCCATCCTGCGGTTGCCCGGGTCCACAGCCAGATTGTGATGGACCAGCTCAAACGCGACGCACCATTACCCACCTGAGGGGAAAACCCTCACCGAAAGGACCGCCATGGAAGGTTTCCTGTTCCAAGCCTCGATCTACCTTGCCGCTGCGGTGATCGCCGTGCCCATCGCGGCCCGTCTCGGGCTAGGGTCGGTTCTGGGCTACCTCGCCGCCGGGATCCTGATCGGCCCCGTGATGGGCCTTGTGGGGTCCGAGACGAAGGATCTGCAGCATTTCGCCGAATTCGGGGTGGTGATGATGCTCTTCCTGATCGGGCTTGAGCTTGAACCACGCGCCCTTTGGGACATGCGGCACAGGCTTCTGGGGCTGGGCGGGCTGCAGGTGACGCTCTCTGCAGCGGCCCTCATGGGCATCGCCATGGCCTACGATCAGCCCTGGAACGTGGCCCTTGCAATCGGCCTGACGCTGGCGCTTTCCTCAACCGCGATCGTGCTTCAGACCCTGTCGGAAAAGAACCTGATGCAAACCGGCGGGGGGCGGTCTGTCTTTTCCGTCCTTCTCACTCAGGACATCGCGGTCATCCCGATCCTCGCCTTCCTGCCCCTGCTGGCCATCTCGGCCATCGGCGGCGTCATGCCCGACGGGTCCATCTCGCTCGATGCCGAAGCGGTCGAGAAGGCCCACGAGGCGGACGATGGCCATCACGCGGGCGGGGCCGAGGCGGCCTTCGACTTTATCCAGAGCCTGCCGGGCTGGGGCGTGACCCTTGTCACCATCGGGGCGGTCGTTTCCATCGTACTGGTAGGCATCTTCTTTACCCGGCCTGTCTTCCGCTTCATCCACGCCGCCAAACTGCGAGAGATGTATACGGCGCTGGCCCTCCTGATCGTGGTCGGCATCTCCTTTCTGATGATGCTGGTCGGCCTTTCGCCCGCTTTGGGGGCATTTCTTGCCGGTGTGGTGTTGGCCAGCTCCGAATTCCGGCACGAACTTGAGACGGACCTTGAACCCTTCAAGGGCCTCCTTCTCGGGCTTTTCTTCATTACCGTGGGGGCGGGCATCAATTTCGAACTGCTCTTCGCAGATGCCCTGATCATCGTCGGCATGGCCCTGCTGGTGATCTTCGTCAAAGGGCTGATCCTTTTCGCACTGGGCCGCGTCTTCCGGCTGCAGGGGCGGGACCAGTGGCTCTTTGCCCTGGGACTGGCACAGGCGGGTGAATTCGGCTTCGTGCTGGTCAGCTTTTCCGTGGCAACAGGGGTGATGCCGGACGACGTGGCGGAGACGCTTTTGCTGGTCATCGCCCTTTCCATGCTGATCACGCCGCTTCTTTTCATCCTCTACGATCTCATCAGCAAGCGTATGGAAGAAAACGGCCCGCTGGAGCCCGATGAGATCGACGAAGAAGGCCCCGTGATCATCGCGGGCGTCGGACGCTTTGGCCAGATGGTCAATCGGCTTGTGCAGGCCAGCGGGTTCCAGACGGTTGTGCTGGATCACAACCCGCAGACCATCGCGGTCATGCGGCGGTTCGGGTTCAAGGCCTTCCTGGGTGATCCGACAAGGCCCGACATCCTGCGCAAGGCCGGACTAAAGGACGCGCGGGTCCTTGTCGTAGCCCTTGACGATCAGAAATCGGCACTTGATCTGATTGCCTACGCGCGCAAGGAACGGCCCGACCTGCACATTGTCAGCCGTGCCCACGATCGCACCGATGTCTACCGTCAGTACCAGGCCGGTTCTAACGATATAGTGCGCGAGATGTTCGACAGTTCACTTCGGGCCGGTCGCTACGTTCTGGAAAATCTTGGTCTGTCCGACTTCGAAGCGCATGAGGCGGAAAAGATGTTCTACGCCCATGACCGGATGTCCGTGCGCGAACTGGCGGCCTTGTGGCGCCCCGATATCGCACCCGAGAAGAACAAGGCCTACGTTGAACGCGCAAAGGAGTTGCAAAAGGATCTTGAGACGTCCTTCCTCAACCGCGGAGAGGTCGAGGACGAACGCAAGAGCGCCTGAGCAGGGGGGAATGGCTCCCGACTTCAGGCGTCGCTCACCCCCGCCTGTGCAAAGGTCGCCATGCCCGCGTGACAGGCCATCGCGCCCTTCATCACCGCAATTGCCAATGCCGCGCCTGAGCCTTCACCCAGTCGCAGCCCAAGTTGCAAGAGCGGCTCTTTGCCCAGCGCCTTGAGGAGAGGCCGATGTGCGTCTTCCGCACTCAGGTGCCCCGCAACGGCGTGATCCAGCGCCCCCTCATGGGTATGGGCCAGCGCAAGAGCCGCGGAAGAGCAAATGAATCCGTCCAGAATGACAGGAATACGCAGTGACCGCGCGCGGACCATCGCGCCCGCCATCGCGGCCAGTTCCCGTCCGCCCAGACGGCGCAGCGTTTCAAGCCCGTCGCCCTTGCCGCCGTGCAGGGCGACACCTTCGGCAACGACCTCTGACTTGAGCTTCAGCCCGGCATCGTCGACGCCTGTGCCGCGCCCTGTCCAATCCGCCGCATCCCCACCCAAAAGGGCACAGGCGAGGGCGGCGGCGGAGGTGGTGTTCGCAATCCCCATCTCGCCCACGACGAGCAGGTCGGCAGCGCCATCCACCGCGTCCCAGCCCGCCTGCAGGGCAGTCAGGAAGTCCTGCTCTGACATGGCCGGGGCCTGGGTGAAATCTTCCGTCGGGCGCTCTAGGTCGAGCGCCACGACATCCATGCGTGCCCCGTTCATCCGCGCCAATTGGTTGATTGCGGCGCCGCCGTGCTGGAAATTCAGCACCATCTGCGCCGTCACCTCCGCCGGAAAAGCCGACACGCCCCGTGCCGCCACCCCGTGATTACCCGCGAAAACAATGACCTGAGGGTGTGCGATTTCGGTCCGGTCACCGCCGCGCCAGCCCCGGTACCACAGGGCAAGGTCCTCAAGGCGGCCCAGCGCGCCGGGGGGCTTGGTCAGCTGCCCGTTGTGCGCAGCAGCTTCCGCATAAGAGCCCTCATCCATGGCTGGCTGGTCAGCCAGAAGGGCGCGCAATTCGTCGAGGGTCGAAAAGGAATGGCTCATGGATATCTTCACGCTTGCGGTTGTCTCACCGGCTCTGTCTAGCTAGAGCCGATGGGGACCGAAAGGGCATGAGGGGCAATTTGCGCAACGGAAACGACAAGAGCGGCTTGAGAGGGGGGGACCTGGCGACCGCGATGGGTTTGTTGACCCGTTTGCCCCTGCCCTATCCCCCTTTCGACGCGGCCAGTCCCCGACCCGCAGCGGCTGCCGCCTGGGCCTATCCGCTGGTCGGTCTCGTCGTGGGGATTTTGCTGGTTGCCGTGATCCTTCTGGCCCTGGCCATGGGCCTGCCCCCTGCCCTTGCCGCCCTCACAGCCCTGGTGGCCAGTCTCTTCATCACCGGTGCCCTGCACGAGGATGGACTGGCCGACTGCGCCGATGGATTCTGGGGCGGCTGGACGCGGGAGAGGCGGCTGGAGATCATGAAGGACAGCCAGATCGGCACCTACGGGGTCGCCGCGCTGATCCTATCTCTGGCCTTCCGCTGGCAGGCCCTTGTCCTGCTGATCGAGGCGGACCTGCTGATGGCGCTTGTCGCGGTTGAGGTCATCTCCCGCGCGGCGATGGTCTGGGTGATGTTTCAGTTGCCCCACGCCCGCAACAGCGGCCTGTCACGTCAGACCGGCAGACCGGCGCGCGAAACCGCCCTCATCGCCCTTGCCATTGGGGGGATTACTGCCCTTTTCGTCGGCCCCTTTTTCCCGCTGCTTCTGGTTGCGGGCCTGGCCACCCTTGGCGTAAGCCTTCTGGCCCGGGCGAAAATCGGCGGACAGACAGGCGATCTTCTGGGGGCCACGCAACAGGTCACCGGCCTGGCCCTATTGGGGGTTTTCACTGCCAGCCTATAGGCCACGAAAAAGGCCGCATCCCAAAGAGATGCGGCCAATTCAAGGATTGGTTCTGATCAGGCTGCGATGCGGCTTTCCAGCACGTCACCGACCTGCTTCGAGGCGGCCAATTCATCCCCACCGCTCACGGCGGCGACCTCACGCGTCAGACGCTCAAGTGCCGCTTCATAAAGCTGACGCTCGGAATAGCTCTGCTCGCGCTGGTCGTCGGTGCGGTGCAGGTCACGCACCACTTCCGCGATGGCGATCAAATCGCCGGAATTGATCTTCTGTTCATACTCCTGCGCGCGGCGGGACCACATGGCGCGCTTGACCTTGGCCTTGCCCTTCAACGTTTTCATGGCGTGGTCAATCACGTCGGGCGAGCTGAGCGCGCGCATCCCGATCTCCGTCGCCTTGTGCGTAGGCACACGCAGTGTCATCTTGTCTTTCTCGAATGCAATCACGAAAAGCTCCAGCGAGATGCCGGCGACTTCCTGCTCCTCGATTGAGATGATCTGACCAACACCGTGTGCGGGATAGACCACAAACTCGTTCGGGCGGAAATCTAGCTTCTTGGACTTGGACATACTTGGCTCCTATGGCGCGGGGGTCCCCGCAGTAAATGCTAAGGCTGTTTTCGACGACAAAGGCGCATGCGGGCGGCGGGCGATCTGACCGCGTCCGGGTGCGCTTGATCTGTGGTGTGCAGGTTCAACCGTGGCAGCTTGGTTGAAGTTCTCTTGTTACGATGTTGACCATCCGTCTTTTTCAACTCTGGCAGAACATACCATAAAAATGCGCCCACTAAAAGGCATGCACCGCTAAAGCCTTAGGAAGAGGCCAAAAATGGGGGTTTCAGGGGTATTTGGCGGAATTCAGACGTCCGATGACGCGAATCAGCCGCCTTCACCCGGCGCTTCGGAGAAGTACTTTTCCAGTTTGCCCTCTTCGCCGTCACGCTCATCGGCATCGGGAAGGGGGTCCTTCTTGGTCACGATGACCGGCCACAGTTCGGAATACTTGCGGTTGAATTCGACCCACTTTTCCGCCTCCGGTTCGGTGTCCGGGCGGATCGCATCGGCGGGGCACTCGGGTTCGCAGACACCGCAATCAATGCATTCATCAGGGTGGATAACCAGCATGTTCTCGCCCTCGTAAAAGCAGTCCACCGGGCACACCTCAACACAGTCGGTGTATTTGCAGGCGATGCAGGCATCGTTAACGATGTAGGTCATGGGCGGTCTCTGTCCGATTTGCGTGAGAGTTGCCTAAATGAGGGGGCGGGATCATTCAAGGTGGCGGGACTTCGAAAGATCGAGGGTGCGACGATCCTTCTTTGTCGGGCGCCCTTTTCCCTCATACGCCGGGTTGGTGGCCTTCTGCTTCACTGCCTTGGGTTTTGGCGGGGAAAGATCGGTGTAAAGCGCCTGCGCCTCCGGTGCGGGGCCCCGTCTTTCGCCCAGCGCATCAATCTGGATCACGCGAATATGATCGCCTTGCGCGAAGGTAAGGACATCCCCGGGAGAAACCGTGCTTGAACGTTTGTGGGTGACGGAACCGTTGATACGCACCGCGCCATGCTGCACCTTCGTGGCGGCAAGCGAGCGGGTCTTGAAAAAGCGCGCCTGCCAAAGCCACTTGTCCACCCGCAGCTTGGCCGCCCCGTCATTCACCTATTTGCTGTCCTTGAGACCCATCAGCGCAGCCGCAAAGGGGTTATCCGGATCAATTGGCTTGTCCTTCTTCGGCGGACGGGCCGAGAGGTTCTGCGCCTTGCCGCCCTTGTCCCCACGCGGCGCACCCTTGCGGCCCTTGCCCTGCGGTTTGCCCTTGCCGCGGGGCCTGTCAGCACC
>JABDKA010000246.1 GCA_013002405.1 Sulfitobacter sp.
CAGAACGCGGGCCAGACCTGCTCGGCCTCCTCCCGGATCCTGGTTCAGGCCAACCGCTACGATGAAGTGGTCAGTGCCATGGCGGCCCGTTACGGCGCCCTGCGGGCGGGCCCCGCGATGGAGGACCTGAATGTGGGTCCGCTCGTTTCCTCGCGCCAGAAGGAAATCGTCGAGGGGTTCCTTGCCAGGGGCGCGGGGCTGGAAGTTGCCGCGCGGGGTACGATTGTGGACCATGCCCCTTCGGGCGGCGCCTACGTGGCGCCAACGCTTTTTGCCGGTGTCTCACCCGATCATGCGCTGGCGCAGGATGAAATCTTCGGTCCCGTCCAGGTGATCATCCCCTTCGAGAGCGAAGAGCAGGCGGTCAGCATCGCCAACGGCACGGACTATGGTCTGGTCGCTTCGGTCTGGTCGCGCGACGGCGCGCGGCAGATGCGATTGGCAAGGAAATTGCGCGCGGGTCAGGTGTTTCTCAACAACTACGGCGCGGGCGGTGGGGTTGAGCTGCCCTTCGGCGGGGCGGGTTTGTCCGGACACGGGCGCGAAAAGGGGTTCGAGGCACTTTACGGGTTTTCCACGCTCAAGACGGTCGCGGCGTTGCACGGTTGACCGGTCTCAGGTCAGGGTGGCTCCTTCACCATCGTGCACCCCCCGGAAGAATCCGGCAATCTTGACGCCTTCCCCACTTTCGTCCTCCAGGCCAAGGTCATGGGAGGCGGCCTTGGTTTCAAGATCCCTGATCCGCTCGCTGGCCGCTTCGGCGGAATGTCCGGTTTCATCTTTGGCCGACAGTTTCTTTCGAATGATCTCAACCGGGGTAAAGACGACGAGGACGGCTCTCTCGTTGATCTCCCTGGCGAGGTTCGGGTAGACGTCCCGCCGCCCCTTCTGTGCGTCATCTGTCGCTTTGGCAGATTTCTTGGTGGTGACAATCACGCTTTCCAGAAGGCAATAGGATTTGAGAGCAGCCCGATTGAGGAGACGGTGGCGACCGTCTTCCTTGCCGCGAACAAGCCTGAGCTCTGTTATCTGTAAGAGATGGAGGCATGAAGGGCGTTAGGGTCTGCCCGATACTCCTAAAGTGTCCTAATCCCCAATACAGACGGGAGATTTGAACCCGTCCGTGTCGGGTCGGATTTGCCAACAGGTCGAATGACCCGCCGACCCAGCAGCTGGCAGATCAGCGCAGCCCGTCCTCCCCCTTGACATCCCATACTTCAAGTCCACCCATCCGGCTGTGGACCCGTCCGCCGCAGGACATGGCCAGGGCAAAGACGATCTCGTCCGCGCGGGGGCCGTCGGGCAACCCCACTTCGATCCCGTCGAAGTGGCTGCGCACGTAGGCCGCGTTAATATGGCCGAGCGGCACATCCAAGCGAGTGCCGACCCCACCACGTTTCATGCAGGAGGGGACGATGGCGTTGCTTTCCCCGAGCAACCCGCGCATGGCGTAGCCGCCGGGCACGTGCCAGAGCGCGCCGTGTTCCAGCTCTCCGTTCTCGCCGACAATGGCGCCCTTGCCGTAGCCGTCGATGGTCTCCTTGCCGCCAAGAACCGCAATCAGTCTTTCGCTCATCTCCGCGCCCAGCGGCTTGAGGTCGTCCATTGCGGATTGCAGTTCGGCCTCATAGCGGCCCGCGAAGGGGTTCGCGACACAGGCCAAAATCGCGGCGAGCTTTCGGGGTGTCTCAGGGGCCGGGCCGCCGTCGTGCCGGACCTCTTCGACGATCAGTTGCATCTTGCGGACGGGGAAGTCAGGCATGAACCGGGTCTCCTTGCAGGGTCGGTTGGGGGCTGATGAGAAGGCGACGGCCTTGCAGCAGAAGGGCGGCATGGCAAATCAGGCCCCGGTCGCGGAACTGTTGCGCTCGGCGGGCACCTGCCGCGAGGGCCATTTCGATATCGTCCGGCGACAGGGCGCCGACCCCCGTGGTGACCAGACGTGCGCCGAGATCGCTGTCGGGGCTCAGTTCATGCGCCGGGGTGCGCCGGATGACAGAATGGCGAGGCAGGTCCACCGCGTTGGCGATGAGGGTGGCGGCCACATCGGCGGCGGCGGCCGTTGGGGCGGCGACCGTGACCGCATCGGCGATGCCCAGCGAATGGCTGCGCCCCTGCCAGCCGGAGGTGGCGAGGCCCCGTGCCGTGCCCCCGGGTGTGAGCGTGATTTCCCCGGCGGGCGAGAGCGAGGTCATGTGGGCGGACCCGGTCAGGTGAAAGGCGACGTCACCGCCGTTGTTGACGTAAGCCTTGGTCACGGCCTCATCCAGCCTCATCGCTGCCAGAACCTCGTCTGCAACCGCGCCTGCTACCGCGGCCATGGGTGTGGCGAAGATGGGGGCGTGTGGTCGGACGGCCGCAATCATCCGCTGGGCGATGGGATCATTGACCTGGGTGTCGGAGAAGACCGGGGCACGCAGCGTCGGCAGTTCCCCGGCCAATCCGCTCAGCACCGTCTGAAAGCGTCGGGCGGCGCGGGCAAAATACCTCTCCGGCGGTGCCCCTTCGACGCCGATGATCAAATCAATCGGACCCTGGTGCAGGTGTAACCGCCTGCCGCCGTCCAACAAATAGGCCTCGGGTTCAGCGCTCATTTCAGGCTGCTCCGCACCTCGGCGGCGGAACCATATTCGCCGCCCTTCTCGATCACGTCTTCCAGCTCCCGCACCGCCTCATCGTGGCCGCCAAGAAGAGCGTAGTCCGCGCGTGATACGGTGAATTCCAGCGGTGCCACCAGTGCAGGCGTGGGTACATAGCCGAAGGCGTTTTCGGGCACCTCTGTCACGTCCACCATCACGGTGATGCCGCCCCCGGGCCAACGGTAGGTGCTGGCCCCTCCAATGGTGACGCGGGTCCGGTTTTCCTGCACGGAACGGGTGAGGTTGATGGGGTTCTTGGTCACGCCCGAGCGCAGGGAGCCGCCCGCGCCCCCCATGAAAAGCACCGTGCAGAGGGCCGGTTCGCAGTTCTGCGCGATCAGATCGACGGAAGGCTGAAGCGCCTGCGGCATGGGCTTTGCTTCCGGCTCCAGCTCCGCGTTCAGCACGTAGTAGGCCGCATGTTCACCCGTGGTCGATACCATGAGCAGGCTAAGCCCCGGACGCGCGCCCTTTTCGGGCCGCCACTTGTCAAGGATGGTCAGAGGATCGTCGATGTTGGTGCCGCCCCAGCCCAGTCCTGGCTCGGCCACCTTGAAATAGCGCCCCGGAGTGGAGCGGCGGCCCTTGATGCGGATGCCCGTGTCCGGCCAGTCGATCACCTTGCCCGCCTGGTGTTCGGACACGACACCGGTGATGTGGTCATCGACCACCACCACCTCATCCACCAGACCCTGCCATTGGGAGGCGAACATGCCGATGGTTGCCGACCCGCAGCCGACGCGCATCCGTTCCTCGGACTGGCCGTCCACGATGGGGGCCTCCCCCGCTTGCACAACGACGGTCGATCCACCGTCAATACTCAGCTCCACCGCCTCGCGGTTGCACAGGCGCAAGAGCGCGTCGCAGGTCTTGCGCCCCTCGGGCTTGGAGCCGCCGGTGAGATGATCAACCCCGCCGAGGGAGAGCATCTGCGAGCCGTACTCCGAGGTCATGACGTGGCCGATGGCCTCGCCTTCGGAGCGCACCGTCGCGGCCTCGTGGCCCAGGTGGCGGTCCGTGTCGATCTTCACCTTCACACCGCAGTAGGAAAAGATCGCCTCCGTCACGACAGTCACGAAATCCACGCCGTCGATCTCGCGGCTGATGATGAAGGGGGCCGGTTTGTAGTCCGGGTAGGTCGTCCCCGCCCCGATGGCCGAGACCACGACATCTTTGCCAGAGGCCCTGTCACCGTCCCATTCAGCGGCAAGGAAGGGCTTGACCGCATCCCCCTTTTCGATGCGCTTGTCGAGGATCACGAGCGGGTCACAGCGAACGATCTTGCCGGCCTCATTGGCGTAACGGTCGCAGGCCCCGGCCTTGCCTTCGGCGATGTAACACATAACGGGACAGGCGTCGCATCGGATCTTTTCGGGTTTGTTCATTGCGCTGCCTCCGCCGCCTTGATGGCCGCCAGCACCCGGTGGGGCAGGGCGGGCACCTTGGTGATCCGCGCGCCCGAAGCGTGACGGATCGCGTTCAGGATCGCAGGCGCGGTGGGGATGAGCACATGCTCACCCAGTCCCTTGGCGCCCATTGGGCCCTCCGGGTCCGGCTTTTCGATCAGAATGGAGGTGATGGGCGGCACATCCCCGATGGTGGGAATGAGGTAGTTGTGCAGGTTTTCTGTCTGACCCGGCAGGTATTCCTCCATCAGGGCCAGGCCTAGACCCTGTGCAATACCGCCTTCGATCTGTCCTTCGGCCAGCATCGGATTGATGGCGCGGCCCACGTCGTGGGCGGCGATGATTTGCCGGACCCTGGTAGTGCCGAGTTTCAGGTCCACCTCCACTTCCGCGATCTGCGCACCGTAGCCGTAGAGGGCGTAGGGGGTGCCCTGGCCGTTTTCGTCCAGCTTGGTCGTGGGCGGATCGTAGGTTTCCTCGGCGCTCAGCACATAGCCGTTCTCACCCACCGGCAGGCTGGCGAGCTTGATCTTGCGGCTTTCGGTGCCGTGACGGACCTGGAGTGTGCCCTCTTTGATGGTGATAGCATCCGCATCCTCAAGGTTCGTCTGGCGCAGGATCGACGATCGCAGGGCCCGGCCCGCCGCCTCTGCTGCGCGGCCGGTGATGAAGGTCTGGCGGGAGGCGGAGGTTTTGCCGCAATCGGGCGTGAGGGCGGTGTCGGGACCAACGATCTCGATGGCCTCGATCACGATGCCAAGGGCGTCAGCCGCAATCTGCGTGATCACTGTGTTGGCCCCCTGACCAATGTCCGTGGCCCCTTGATGCAGGACCACCCGCCCTTCAGCCGTGATACCGAAGCGGACGGTTGAAGGGTTAGGCAGGGCGGTGTTGCCGCAGCCGTACCAGCAGGAGGCGACGCCGATACCGCGTTTGAGAATGGGGGAGGTAGCGTTGAAGGCGTCGACTTCCTGGTTCAGCCACCGCCAATAGGGCTCCAGCGCCTGCAGGCATTCCACCTGCCCGACGGCCTGCAGGGTCTGACCCGATGGCGTCTTGTCCCCGTCGCGCAGGGCGTTCCGCTCGCGAAAGGCAAGTCGGTCAATCCCACAGAGTTCTGCCAGTTCATCGTAGAGAGTTTCCTGCATGATCGCCGCCTGGGGCACGCCGAAACCGCGGAAGGCGCCCGCCGTTGGGCCGTTTGTGTGAACGGCCCGGCTGGTGGCGCGGTAGTTCGGCGTCAGGTAGGGGCCCGAGGCGTGGACGGGCACGCGGGTCGCGACGGTTGGGCCCCAACTGGCGTAGGCCCCCGTGTTGAAATCCCCGTGAAAGGTCATGGCGGTGATGCGCCCCTCTGCGTCGGCGCCGATCCTGGCCTCCATGGTGCCGGGATGCCGCTTGGTGCTCGTGCGCATGGATTCGGTGCGGGAAAAGACCATGCGGCAGGGCTTGCCGGTGTTGAGGACGGCAAGGCCCAGCAGCGGCTGCAGTGTGACGTCCAGTTTCGCCCCGAACCCGCCACCGGCGGCCGAAGGGATGATGCGGACCCGGTGGAGCGGAAGGCCCAGAACCTTGGCCGTATCTTCCTGATCCATCACCGGTGCCTGGGTGCAGGCCTGGATGCAGAGCGTCTCGCCTTCGAGCCAGGCGACACCTGCCTCCGGTTCGATATAGGCATGCTCGACGTAAGATGTCTCGATCCGTCCCGTCACGACATGGGCCGATCCCTCCAGCGCTTTGTCGGGCGTCCCGCAGGACACCTTGCCCCGGATCAGGGTGTTGTCCGGGCGGTGATCGTGGAGCTGGGCGGCATCGCGCGCCATGCCTTCGGCTTCGGTGACGCTGTGGTGCAGCTTGTCCCAGGTTACCGGGAAATGAGTGAGGTCCAGCGCCTCGATGGCCTGCGGATCGCCGACGACGAGGGCGACGGGTTCGCCCAGGTATCGGGTCCGAGTCTCAGCCAGGGCGGGCTGGTCGGCCAGCGGCGGAATGACGCCGTAGCAATTCTCGCCCCGGATGTCGGCGGCTGTGATCACCGCTTCGATACCCGGCTGCGCCGCGGCCCAGCCTTCGACGTCGCCCAGGGTGAAATCCGCGTGGTAGTGCGGTGCGCGGACGGCGCGGACCAGAAGGGTTCCGTCAGGCGTGTGATCGGCACCGAAGATCTCGGTGCCCGCGACCTTGGGCCTGCCATCGAGCCGCCGGATCGGCTGGCCGACGGAATGGCCCGCGCAGGGTGCCTTTACCTCGGCGGGTGCGGCATTGGCCTTCATCACCGCCGTGACAATCTTGCGGTAGCCCGTGCAGCGGCAGAGGATCCCGCCCAGGGCATCGTTCACCTGCTCCTCCGAAGGCTCTGGCACTTCCCGCAGCAGCTCCATCGCGGCCATCATCAGCCCCGGTGTGCAGATCCCGCACTGGGCCGCGCCGTGGTTGAGAAAGCTGTCCTGAATGCGGCGTGACAGCCCTGGCTCAGCCGTTTCCAGCGTTTCGATATTGCGGCCATCGGCCTGTGCAGCGGGGGTCAGGCAGGCGCAATACTGCCGCCCGTCGATGAGGATGGTGCAGGCTCCGCAATCGCCCGCATCGCAGCCGATCTTGACGCTTTTCAGGTTCAGTTCTTCGCGCAGGACCTCAGACAGGCGGCGGCCGGGGGGCGAGGTGATCTTGCGCTCGGTGCCGCCCACAGTCAGGGAGATCGTCGGGTCGCTCACGCTGCGGCCTCCTGCGGTTCCGAGAGATCGGTGAGCGTGCGCCGGAGCAGTTCGGCCGCGCTGCTCGCGCGGTAGCCGGCATCGGCGCGCATGTCGTCGATGGGGGAGAGGTGGTCGGCCACCTCTTCATTCGTAATGAGATGGGTATCGAGCGGCTTTCCGATCAGCCGTGCCTCCAATTCGGGCAGGCGCGTGGCAACCGGGCCACAGGAGCCTATGGCAAGCGCGGCTTGCTGAACGATCCCCTCCTCAAGCGTGATCCGCGCGGCGGTCATGGCGATGGAGATCACGAGATAATCCCGTGCGCCCAATTTGAGGAAGTGGCCCCGACCGGTCAGCGCGTTTTCTGGAACGATGATCGCGGTGACCATTTCGCCGGGTCTCAGATCGATCCGGCGGGGGCCTAGAATGAAGGTATGAAGGGGGATCTGCCGAAGGCCCTGCGCAGAGGCGACCTCTACACTCGCATCCAACGTCAAAAGCGGTGGAACACCGTCCGCGGCGGGTGACGCGTTGCAGAGGTTTCCGGCGATGGTCCCCTGGTTCTGGATCTGCTTTGCGCCCACCTCCCTTGCCGCAAGTTTCAGCCCGTCGAAGGCGGGCGGGAGATCGGCGCGGATGATGTCGGCCCATGTTGTCGTGGCACCGATGCGCAGGCCATCATCGCCACGCGTGATGCCGCGCAGGGCGGGGATGGCGGTGATGTCGAGCACGGGACCGGGCAGGATTTTGCGTTCAGTCGCTGGAAAAAGATCGGTACAGCCCGCAGCAATACGCGGGGTATCGCGCGCCAGAATATCCAGCGCGGCCTGCAGCTCCTTGGGGCGGTGATAGTCGGCAGACATGGGTCAACGGGTTTGTTGGTATACAAGCAGATGTTGCGGGAGCACCGTCAAAGTGTCAATAATTTGTGCATGGCAAAAGAGCGAACCGACGCGCAACGCTACCAGCTCTCCCAGCAGGTGGGGTTCAACCTGCGGCGGGCCAATCAACGGCACGTGGCGATCTTTGCCAAACACGTCGAGGGGCTGACGCCGACACAGTTCGCGGCCCTCGCCCGGCTTTATGAATTCGAGAGCCTCTCACAAAACAAGCTGGGGCGTCTGACGGCGATGGATTCAGCCACCATCAAGGGTGTGGTGGAGCGGCTGAGGGCCAAGGGACTGGTCTCCTCCCGGCCTGATCTGAACGACCAGCGGCTGCGGTTGGTGGAGCTGACGGAGGCGGGTGCGGCAACCTTCGAGCGCGCCGAAGCGCAGGCGCAGATGGCGCGGGCGGAGACGATGGAAGGACTGAGCGCGGAGGAGGCGCGGCTGTTCGAGGTGCTTCTAGGGAAGTTGGTTTGAGGGTTCGATAGGGTTCATCTCATTGAGAAATTCAGGCCCCGGCTCAGGCCCGCGGCTGCGGCGTTCTCAATCAAAAACGTGCACTGCCGAATGGGGACGTCTCAAGTGCAGGCGCCACGCAGTGCCGGACTTGCCCCGGGACCTCCAAGACCCAAAAAGGGTTCCCTAGATCCCCACGTACTTTTGCAACAGGGTCTGATTGGCCCGCAGCGCATCAACCGTCACAACCTCCCGCCCGTGCCCGTTTTCGATAAAGGCCACCCGGTCCGCCAGGGTCAGGACGGCCTCGATCCGCTGTTCCACAAGGATGATCGCCACGCCTTGAGCGCGCATCACCTCCACCGTCTCGCGGATGAGCTGGATCATCGAAGGCTGCAGCCCTTCTGTCGGCTCATCCAGCAGCAGAACCTTCGGCTCAAGACAAAGCGCGCGGGCCGTGGCCAGCATTTGTTGTTCGCCGCCAGAAAGCGTCTCGGCCCGCTGGTCCAGCCTTTCGCGCAGACGAGGGAACATTTCAAGCACCCGCTCGCGTACGGCGCGCCCCTTGCCTCGGGTCATCAGACCGATTTGCAGGTTTTCGGCGACGGTCAGTTCGGCGAACAGTCGGCGTCCTTGGGGGATATATCCCACCCCGCGCCGGGGTACCTCGTGGGCGGGCAGGGCGCTGATTTCCTCATCCTCCAGCGTGATCCGCCCCTCAGAGAGCGGCAGCAGACCCATGATCGCCTTCAGTGCCGTGGTCTTGCCCGCGCCGTTCCGGCCCAAAAGGCAAAGCACCTCGCCCGGGCGCGCCTCAAGCGATAGGCCGAAGAGAACCTGGATAGGGCCGTAGCCCGTGCTAATGCCGTCAAGGATCAGGCTCATACGTGTCCCAGGTAGGCCTCCTGCACGGCTGCGTTGGCGTGGATTTCCTCTGGCGTCCCGGTGGCCAGTATTTCGCCCGTTTCCAGCACTGTGATCCGCTCAGCCAGGGCCATGACGACGTTCATGTTATGCTCGATCAGCAGGATTGTCGTCTCACCGGCGAGGCTTCGGATCAGGGCGTTGAAACCCTCGATTTCGCTTTCCGCGAGGCCCTGGGTGGGCTCATCGAGGATCAGGAGCCTCGGCGCCTGCGCCACCCCCATGGCAATCTCCAGCAAGCGTTGATGCCCGTAGGAGAGATCCCCCGTGGTCTGGTCGGCCCGGTCGGCAAGGCCAACGCGGTCCAAGGCCGCGAGAATGCGCGTCCGATCGCGGCTGCGCTGAGCCAGGGCGATGTTATCTGCCAGGCTGAGGTTGGCGTAGACGGCGGTGATCTGAAAGGTATAGGCCATGCCCGCCTGGATGCGCTTGTGGGCGGGCAGTTGGGTCACGTTCTGCCCATTGAACCAGACCTCTCCGCGGCTCGCAGGAATACGGCCCGAGACCATGCCAACGAAAGTGCTTTTGCCCGCGCCATTAGGCCCGATGAGGGCATGAATCTGGCCCCGGGGCAGCTTGAAATCCACCCCATTGACCGCCGTGAGGCCGCCGTAGATGCGGGTGAGATCGCGTGTCTCCAGCAGAATCATGGCAGCCACGCCACCCAGCGTTTGCGCACCTCACCCATCAGGCCTGTGCGCGCGAAGAGCGTCAGCAGGACCAGGACGATGCCCGCGATAAGCATGTAGGCGTTGGTCAGGCCGCTGGAGTAGTCGATGAGGTAGAACATGAAGATCACCCCGACAAGCGGTCCGATGGTGGTGCCCGCCCCGCCCAGAAGCACCCAGAGCAGAGGAAAAATGGAGTACTGGACCGAGGCAAAGGTTGCCCCCACGTAGCCGAAAAGCAGGGCGTAGGCGGCCCCAGCCGCCCCTGAGATGGTGCCGGAGATGATCACGGCAGCCAGCTTGTGACGGTAGACGTCGTATCCCAGCATCCGCGTCCGCTCCTCATTTTCGCGCACGCCGACGAGGACGTGACCGAAGGAGGCGTGCATCATGCGCGCGGTGATCAGGAGGGCGACGGCAAAGATCAGGAGTGCCGCCATGTAGCGCGCCAGCGGATCGGTCAGGTCGATCCCCGCGATCTGCCGCGCGCTTTGGGTGATGACGAATCCTTCGTCGCCCCGCGTCCAGTCACCGGCGTAGAGAATGGCGAGGAAGCTGGCCTGTGAGAACATCAGGGTCACGATCATGAAGGCCACGCCGATGGTGCGCAGGGCGAGCAGTGCCACGACCGTGGAGAGGGCTGCGGCGCAGAGGATGCCCAAAGCAAAGGCCGGGATGGCGGAAAGGCCACCGTGGTGCATGGTCAGTCCCAGCCCGTACATTCCGGCTGCAAAGAACATGGCGTGACCGAGGCTTAGCAGCCCTGTGTAGCCGAAAAGAACATTATAGCCCACGGCATAGGTCGCCAGCACCATGATCCGCGCCAGGTTGCCCTGGTGATAGGTGGGCAACAGGAACCCCAGTGCGAAGAGCAGCGCGATGAGGCCGCCGTGCAGGAGGAGGGAACGGCGGTCGATGCTCATGCGGCCTTGGTCCCGAAAAGCCCCTGGGGCCGGAAGACCAGCACCAGCGCTACCAGCAAAGTGGCGATGATCTTGGAGAGCGTTGGGCTGAGGAAGACCGAAATGATGCCGTCCGACATGCCAATCAGCAGCGCCGCTACCACCGTCCCGCG
>JABDKA010000249.1 GCA_013002405.1 Sulfitobacter sp.
TGGTTCAGCCCGGAACGTGAAATGCTCCAGGCGCTCATCGACAAGAGCCAGGAACACGTCTCCGGCACCGTGCGTCTGAAGCTTTACAAGGGATCTGCCCGCGTCGTGGGCCGCTGGTCCGACGAAAGCCTCTATTCCGAGCAGCACGTGACCTTCGAGGATGATCGGGGCGCTTATGATCAGAAGGATGCGGCGGGCTTTATCCGTATCAATGCCCTGCGCCTGCGCCTGCTGGCCGCGCGGGACGAACGCCGCAAACAGGACGTGGACAAGCCCGAGGTGCCAGACGCAGGCCTGCCGCGGTTCGACTGATAAAGGGTGCAGCCCGGCCTTCCCTCCGGGCTGCGTCGGCAGGGCTGACTACTTCGCCATCACAACCACCATCACCAGGCTGCCATCTGGCTTGATCGGCCCGTCTTCCTTGGCACCCAGCGTGTACTCGAATCCGCCGGCCTTCATGCCGCCCGCTTCTGAGTGAATCATCAGCATGAGCATTTCACCCGTCTTGACCTCTTCCTGCAGGATCGCGGCCACGTCCGTGTTCATGCCCCCGCGCAGGGGCGCATAGCCCACCACCGGGCCGGGCTTCATCTCTGCATCGGTCCGGTGCACGACCATCCAGCCATTTTCGGGTGCAACGACCTTGTCGGCGCTGACGATACCGTTGGAGACATCCTGATCCATTGCCTCCACCATGGGTGAAGCGTGACCTGCGGCCAGGGTCATTCCCGCGCTCAGGAAAAGGGCGGCGGCGCTCTGTGTGATCAGTTTCATTTTGGTACTCCAGCTTTGGTTACGATGGCGCAGCCACGCATCCGGCCGTGCGAGAGTTTCAAAGCTGTTCTAGTTATCTCAGACGATGCTCACTCAGGGCTTCGTAAAACGGCAATGCCGCCTCCATCAGGGACTGCACATCAGGCTCTAAGAGAGGCAAATCCCCCTCAGCGCCCGCAAACCCGGTGCTCTGGTGTACCGCTCCGTACCAATGGGCAGCCCAGACGCCATCGTAGGGGCGCGGCCCGGCTTCCCACGCCAACATCGCAGGATCAAAAGCCAAGCCAATCCTGTCACACAGCTGTCGCAACAGTCTGTCAGGGTTGACGCGGATATCCGTGCTGTCGACCACGATCCCCCCAACCCGATCATAAAGGGCCGACTGTTGCGGGTATCCGATATCTTCCAGCGTCGGCGCCTCCCGCTTGGCCGCGTAGCTGGCGATGACGCGGGCGGGATGGCGGATCAGGTGAACGTGGGTACACCCTTCCGTCCAATCCATCGGGAAACCGTCGATCATGTGGTGCGGCATGTGTTTCATGTAGAGGTGTGGCTTGCCCTCCGTTTTGCAGGCCTCGGCCACCCGTGCCGGGTCGGTCTCATGAGCTTTCAGGATTTGCTGCCGCATCGGGTGATCCTGCGCTGTCGCCGCCAGGTACGCTGCGTAGAATGGCTCATCCATCACCGTGAAGTCATCCCGCGCGGCGAAGGCATACATCATCGCCGTGCTCAGATTGCGCGGCCCGGACCACATGGCAATTCGCATCCCTTTCCCCCTTCGCCGCGACGCTAGGAATGTTGCAGGGCTTAGCCAAGCGGTAAATTGCCATCACCTGCGCGTGACTTGGCCCTCTGCCGTCTTGCCCTAGCTCAAGGCTGAGAGCAGTTTTTGCCTAAAGAGGAGTTCAGTCCATGCAGCTTTCCCATCTCAATACACTCATCCTGGCGGCTCTGATTGCCATCGGCTTTTGCGTGCAAGGCACACAGGCCCGCGCTGCAGGCACCGAAACGCTGACCGTCGCGGGCGGTTGTTTCTGGTGTATCGAGGCAGATTTCGAATCCGTGCGCGGGGTGAAAGAAGTCGTCTCGGGTTACACCGGCGGCACAGTGGCCAACCCCACCTACAAACAGGTGGTGCGCGGGGGGACGGGCCACTATGAGGCGGTACAGATCCAGTATGACCCGGCAGTCGTCAGCCGAGACGCGCTGCTTGATCTTTTCTTCCGTTCGATCGACCCCACCGATGCTGGTGGACAGTTCTGCGACCGGGGCGACAGCTATCGCTCTGCCATCTTCGTGGACAGCGCGGCGGCCCGTGCGGATGCCGAGGAAGCCAAGTCCGAAGCGCAGGCGGCACTCGGGCGCAACATCGTGACGCCAATCCTTGATGCCAAGCCCTTCTACCGGGCCGAGGACTACCACCAGGACTACTACAAGAGCAGTGACCGTCTTGCCGTCACCTCCGTCGGCATCGGTGTCAAGAAATCCACGGCTTACAAGCGCTACCGCAACGGCTGTGGTCGGGACCAGCGTGTGAAAGAGCTTTGGGGCTCCGCCGCCCCCTTCACCGGATAAAGCGACGCAGTCCTGGACCCTGATCCGGGACCTCCGCCTTACCCAAAATCGTGATCCTGGATGTCCTTGAGGTCCGGGATCACATCCGCGGTGCCCTGCCGCGTCACCATCAGGGCACCTGCACGCATCGCCAGATCGATGGCCTCCGCCATGGGCAGACCGCGGTCCAGGCTCGCCGCAAGATAGCCGGTGAAGGTATCGCCGGCCCCGGTCGTATCTACCGCCGTCACGGGGTATGCGGCGAAGGTTTTTGCCGTTTTGTCCTTGTTAGAGACCCATTTGCAGCCTTCGGCCCCCAGGGTCACCACGATCTCATCCACCGGCAACTGTTCGATCGACAGACCCAGCGCCGCTCCCAGCTGTTCCGCCTCAACCGCGTTCAGCACCAGCAGATCCACAAATTCCAGCACCCGCTCCACTGCCTCGGCCGAAAAGGGCGCGGCGGCGTAGATCACCCGCAAGCCCAGCGTATTGGCCGTCCGCGCAGCAAAAACCTGACCGGAGGTTTCGTTCTGCATAATCAGCAGATCGCCCGGTGACGCTTCGGCCAGGGCGGCCCCAATCATCCGCTCATCAATCTCATGGTTCGCACCGGGCAGCAGGACAATGTTGTTCTCACCCGCCCCGTCGACGCAGATGTTGGCGTGCCCCGTCGGCGCGCCGACCACCGCGATGTGCTGCACCTCAACGCCATATTCCAGCAGCCGGTCCCGCGCCCACCGACCATCCCGCCCTACGGCCCCGATGTGCTGCACCCGGGCCGCGGCCCGGGCGGCGGCGACAGACATGTTTGCCCCCTTGCCCCCCAGCCCTTGCTGAAAAGCGGTGGCGGCCAGTGTTTCCCCGGGGGCGGGCAGATGCGGCACGAAATAGAAGTTGTCCGCGTTGATCGACCCCAGGTTCCAGATCATTCGCCGACCTTGCAGGCGGCGAGGATCGCCATGTTCAGAATGTCATTCGCGGTAGAGGTGGTTGGACAGATCTGGATCGACTTATCGAGGCCCGTCAGGATTGGCCCGATCACCGTCGCCCCTGCCATCTCCTGCATCAGCTTGACGGAAATGCTGGCCGAATGGCGCGCGGGCACAACCAGAATATTGGCGGGCCCGGTGAGGCGCGAGAAGGGATACTGCGCCTGCGCGGCCGCATTCAGCGCGACATCCACAGTCATTTCACCTTCGTATTCGAAATCCACGCCACGCGCGTCCAGCACCTGAGGCGCACGGTGCATCTTTGTCGCCCGTTCAGAGACGGGGTAGCCGAAGGTGGAGAAACTGACGAAGGCCACACGCGGCTCAAGCCCCAAATGCCGCGCGACACGCGCACCGCTCTGGGCGATGTTGGCAAGGTCCGTTTCGTCCGGCCATTCGTGCACCAGCGTGTCGGCAATGAAAACGATCCGCCCCTTGTGCAAAAGGGCCGTCAGTCCCGCCGCGCCATGCTCTGCATTGGCATCGAAGACATGATTGATCCGCTCCAACACATGGGCGGATTTGCGTGTTGCCCCGGTCACCAGCCCGTCGCCGTGCCCGTGGGCCAGCATGAGTGAAGCAAAGACATGCCGGTCCCGCGCGGCAAGGCGGTGAATATCCTTGCTGTCGTGTCCGCGCCGCTGCAGGCGTCCGTAGAGGTAATCCTTGTAGGTATCGAGGTGCTGGGTCTTGGCGGCATTGACCACCTCCAGTTCCCGCACCGCGTCGGCCATTCCAGCCTCTTCCAGCTTTTCCTTCACATCGTCGGGCCGACCCACGACCAGCGCCTTGCCCAGGCCCTGCCGCTGATACATCACGGCAGCGCGCAGGACGCGGGGGTCATCCCCTTCCGCAAAGATCATCCGCGCCTGGTTGTTGCGCGCCCGCGCGTTGATGCCGCGCAGGATGTTCGCCGTCGGATCCATCCGGGACTTGAGCGCCAGTTCATAGGCTTCCATGTCGATGATCGGCCTGCGTGCCGCGCCCGTATCCATCCCGGCTCGCGCTACGGCGGGCGGGATGCGGTGAATGAGGCGCGGATCGAAAGGCGTCGGAATAATGTAGTCGCGACCGAAGGTGAGCGTCTTGCCGTAGGCAACGGCCACTTCATCCGGCACGTCCTCTCTTGCAAGGTTGGCCAGCGCGTGGGCACAGGCGATCTTCATCTCGTCGTTGATTGCGCGCGCGTGAATGTCGAGCGCCCCGCGGAAAAGGTAGGGAAAACCCAGGACGTTATTCACCTGGTTCGGATAGTCGCTGCGGCCCGTCGCCACGATGGCATCCATCCGCACCTCATGTGCCTCCTCCGGCGTAATCTCGGGATCGGGGTTCGCCATGGCAAAAATGACCGGATTGTCCGCCATGGAGGCAACCATGTCCGGCGTCACTGCCCCTTTGACAGAGACGCCCAGAAAGACATCGGCCCCCTTCATCGCCTCTTCGAGGCTGCGCAGTTCGGTATTGGCCGCGTGGGCGGACTTCCACTGGTTCATCCCTTCGGTCCGGCCCTGGTAAATGACGCCCTTGGTGTCGCACATGATGCAATTGTCATGGCGGGCCCCCATCGCCTTGAGTAGTTCCAGACAGGCAATGCCGGCCGCACCCGCACCGTTAAGTACAATCCGCACATCTTCGATTTTCTTTCCCGACAGATGCAGCGCGTTGATCAACCCCGCGGCACAGATCACCGCCGTGCCGTGCTGGTCATCGTGAAAGACGGGGATATCCATCTCTTCCTTCAGACGCTGTTCGATCATGAAACACTCGGGTGCCTTGATGTCCTCAAGGTTGATCCCGCCAAAGGTTGGCCCCATCAACTTGACCGCGTTGATAAAGGCCTCCGTATCCTCTGTATCCAGCTCAATATCGATAGAGTTGACGTCCGCGAACCGCTTGAAAAGGACGGCCTTCCCCTCCATCACCGGCTTCGAGGCCAGCGCGCCAAGGTTGCCCAGTCCCAGGACCGCCGTACCATTGGAGATCACGGCAACCAGATTGCCTTTGTTGGTATAGTCGTAAGCCGTTTCCGGCTCTGCGGCGATCGCCTCGCAGGGGACGGCCACGCCGGGCGAATAGGCCAGGCTCAAATCCCGCTGGGTTGTCATGGGAACGGTGGCGGTGATCTCAAACTTGCCGGGCGCTGGTTCAAGGTGAAAGGCAAGCGCTTCTTCGGCGGTGATACGGTTCTTGTTCACGGGGATCGGCTCTTTCGTTGTTTGAGCCGTCATAGCCGGAGACGAGGGGGCGCACAATCAGGCGCTATCACGCAACGTGGCGCACCCAGGCATGATTACTGACAAAAGCCGCATGTCTTTCGGGGAAATTCATCTGCAGCCGTGCCAACGCCCAGCGGATGACCTGCGGCCTTTCACAACGGTTGGCACACCAGATGATGCGTACCAGCGTCTGCCAGCGCTGCGGATTCGCCTTATAGGCCTGATCAAGCGCCACCAACTCCTCCGTCGGGCGGTCCAGCGCCTTGCAGGCATCCGCCATGAGCAGGCACAGTTCTCCGTGGCGCACCTGGATGTCCTTGTGGGCATCCAGCAGGGCGATAACCCGCTCAGGCGCACCGGCCTGCAGCATCTGACGTGCGAGGTCGGTTAGAAGCAGTGCAGATTTCAGCTTCGGCAGCTCGCCCAGCATCGTGACGATGAAGGCCATAACCTGACCCACCGCCTTTTCTGACAGGGCGACGGGCACCAGACCATCTTTGCGGAAATTCGGTTCTGACAAAGGGTCTTTGGCTGCATGATCGCAGAAGAAATTGACATAGGTACAGCCCCCGGCATGGGCGTGCGGCCAGAAATCGCCCCAGCGAATCTGCGCCGTCTGCAGGGTGCCCAGCTCAATCACGCAGGTCTCCGGATTGGCGAAAAGCATGTTGGTGAAACCGGCCCCGTGATAGCCAACCACCATTTCGGCCCCCGCCATCGCCGCGATCTGTTCCAGGGGATGAAGGTTCTCGAACACAACATACTCGAAATCAAATAGCGCGAGATGCTCGAACAGCAGATCCTCCCCCTCCATCCGTCGGGTCCGCGCCGTGCGATCATCCCGCCCAATGAAAAACCGCTTGGGCAGATGGCTGAAATCCTTGCCCTCGATCGCCCGCAGCGCTCTTTCCCGCAGCGCCAACAGCGGCGCGCCCACACCATTTGCCAGAAAGATGCTGTGCTGGTTCGGATTTGACGCGCCACCCCGTACAATCACTTTTTCGGGCAGATGTTCATCAAGACCCTCAAACATCGTCTCAGGCGCCTGACCGGCAGAGCCAAGCAGATCGAATGCAGTCAGCACTCGCGTGTATTCCTTGGGAGCCCGCTCAAAATGAACGCGCCCCGCGAATTCTGGAAAAAGCACCTCAACGAACTTCTCGGTAAAGGGCTGCCGCTTGTCGTCCGGATTGGGGTAGTGAAAATAGATCTCACCCTGAAAATCGAGTCCGTCCAGCAGACACAGCTGGGACAGGGACTCTGTCATGAAGTGGAAATAGTTGAAGGTGTTGCGACATTCGATCACGAAAGGCAGATCAGGCTCTAACAATCCGGAATAGAGCGGAATCTCACGCTGCCGGTTTTCCTCCCGCTTGCGCTGAAAGTAGGAGAATAGCCGCGCCTCCAGATCGATCGTTTCGTAGCGGTTGGCCTTGCGGTACTGGGTCAGCGCCCGAATGCCCGCCGCCCCATTCAGCAGCACTCGATCCCTCACCAGCACGTTTGATTTGCGAAATTCCGCCCTTTCCAGAATTACTGGAACCGCACCGTATTCGATGGCGGTCTTGAAGGTTTCGTGCCGCCGCGTGCGGTTGATCAGCCCCTGGATCTTCTGGTTTACCTCATCGTGCGCGCTTGCCGCAAAGCCCTGGATGTTTGCCCCCTCGATGGGCCGCCAGACAAAATCCGGCTCCAACAACAGTTGCATCCCCCTATCCCGCCAAGGGTTCAGGAACAGCACATCCGGCGGCAGCGTCATATTGATGACATTTCGCAAGGCTTCGGGCCTTTGTTCTTGTTGGCTCACCCCTTTTTACCACGTAGTCGCCACCCGTCTATGCCCCCCGCCCCCTTTCCCTGCGCACCGTGGTTTTGTACAGACAGTCAAGGGATGGGGAGCTGCCGGTGACCGCGGAAAAAATCACGCCGATGATGGCGCAATACCTTGAGATCAAGGAGGCCCATCCGGAGGCGCTCCTGTTCTACCGCATGGGCGATTTCTACGAGATGTTCTTTGACGAT
This sequence comes from Sulfitobacter sp., assembly GCA_013002405.1. Taxonomy (GTDB): domain Bacteria; phylum Pseudomonadota; class Alphaproteobacteria; order Rhodobacterales; family Rhodobacteraceae; genus Sulfitobacter. The sequence goes on from JABDKA010000249.1 coordinate 7,559, forward strand.
GCCGTCGCCGCAGCAGAGGCGCTGGACATCGCCCTGACCAAGCGCGGCAAGCACGGGGGCGATGACATCCCCATGTGTGGCGTGCCGGTCCACGCGGCCGAAGGTTACTTACTGACGCTGATCCGAAAGGGATTCCGCGTCGCCGTCTGCGAACAACTGGAAAGCCCGGCGGAAGCGAAGAAGCGCGGCTATAAAGCCGTCGTAAAGCGCGACGTCGTCCGCCTGGTCACACCCGGAACCCTGACCGAAGAGGCGCTGCTGGAAGCGCGACGGCACAACTACCTGGCCGCCTTTGCCGAGGTGCGCAATGCCTGCGCGCTGGCTTGGGTCGATATCTCGACCGGTGCCTTTCACGTCATGCTTCTGCCCCAGGTCCGGCTTGGCCCTGAGCTGGCACGGCTTTCCCCGTCCGAACTGATCGTATCGGAGGCAAAAGAGCCTGATATCCGCGCATTAGTGTCTGATTTCAGTCTCGCGCTCACGCCCTTGGCCCGCTCCGCATTTGACAGCACCGGGGCGGAAAAACGGATTTGTGATCTTTTCCATGTCGCTACGCTGGACTCCTTCGGCAGCTTCACGCGTGCTGAGGTGTCCGCAATGGGTGCCCTGATCGAATATCTGGAGATTACCCAAAAGGGCAAACTTCCCCTCCTGAAGGCGCCCCAGCGCGAGAGCGAAAACCGCACCGTCCAGATTGATGCTGCCACGCGGCGTAATCTTGAACTGACCCACAGCCTGACAGGTGGGCGCGCGGGGTCGCTGCTCTCGATCATGGACCGTACCTATACCGCACCCGGTGCGCGCCTGCTGGAGCGTCGGATTTCGAGCCCTTCGCGCGTGTTAGAGACAATTCAGGCCCGTTTGGATGCCGTCTCCTTTGCTGCTGAGAACAGTGCGCTGACAAAGAGCATCCGCGAAAACCTGCGCAAAGTGCCGGACCTTGACCGCGCCCTTTCCCGGCTCTCTCTCGATCGGGGCGGGCCAAGGGATCTGGCCGCGATCCGAAATGGCCTGAGCCAGGCCGATCAACTCGCCGAAATGCCAGCGAGTTTCGATCTGCCGGACCTGCTTGCCCAGTCGGCACAAGGGCTTTCGGGACACACAGACCTGATAACCCTGCTGGAAGAATCACTCATCGCAGAGCCGCCCCTGCTGACCCGCGATGGCGGTTTCATCGCAACAGGCTATGATGCGGACCTGGATGAGGCGCGGCAACTGCGCGACGAAGGACGCTCTGTTATCGCCCAGATGCAGCAGAAATTCGTTTCTGACACGGGGATTTCGAGCCTGAAGATCAAGCACAACAACGTGCTCGGCTACTTCATTGAGACCACGGCAACACACGCGGAAAAGATGCTCTCCCCACCTCTGTCGGAGACCTTCATTCATCGCCAGACCACAGCGAACCAGGTGCGTTTCACCACGGTCGATCTTTCGGAAATGGAGACGAAGATCCTTAACGCTGGCAATCAGGCGTTGGAGATCGAAAAGCGACTTTTCGAAAGCCTCAGGCAGGCGGTTCTGGAATCCGCCGCTGAAATCGGTGTTACCTCCGCAAGTATTGCAGAGATTGACCTTGCCTTCGCCCTCGCCGATCTGGCTCTCGCGGAGAATTGGGTCAAACCCCGCGTCGACAACAGCCGCGCCTTCGCCATCGAAGGAGGTCGCCACCCGGTGGTAGAGCGGGCTCTTGCGCAACAATCCGGCACTCCCTTCATCGCCAATGACTGTGACCTGAGCGCCGATGGCGAAGCCGCGAACATCTGGCTGCTGACCGGTCCAAACATGGCCGGTAAATCGACATTCCTGCGCCAGAACGCGCTGATCGCACTCATGGCCCAGATGGGCAGTTTCGTGCCCGCCACATCCGCCCATATCGGATTGGTCAGTCAGCTTTTCAGCCGCGTCGGGGCTTCGGATGATCTGGCGCGCGGTCGGTCGACTTTCATGGTCGAAATGGTCGAAACCGCCGCCATCCTCAACCAGGCGGACGACCGTGCGCTGGTGATCCTGGACGAAATCGGGCGTGGCACTGCCACCTACGACGGCCTCTCCATCGCCTGGGCAACGCTTGAACACCTGCACGATGTGAACCGAGCGCGCGCCCTTTTCGCGACCCATTACCATGAGATGACGGCCCTTTCGGGCAAGCTCGCTGGCGTGGAAAACGCCACCGTTGCGGTCAAGGAATGGGAAGGCGAGGTGATTTTCCTGCATGAGGTCCGCAAGGGCGCGGCCGACCGGTCCTACGGCGTACAGGTGGCACAACTGGCGGGCCTGCCGGACAGCGTTATCGCCCGCGCGCGCGTCGTGCTGGATGCACTGGAAAAGGGCGAGCGCGAAGGCGGCGCCACGCAAAAGACGCTGATCGACGATCTGCCGCTCTTTTCCGCCACCCCGACGCCCCCGCCGCCAGCGGCAAAACCATCGGCGGTCGAGGAAACGCTAAAGGACATCATCCCGGATGAACTGACGCCGCGGGAGGCGCTGGACCTGCTTTACAAACTGAAAGAGGCGGCCAAGTCCTGACCGCCCCTGCATCTCTTTATCACTTGAAATGCTCCGGCCTGACGTCGGCCCAGATCACGACGCCGGGTGCGAAGATACCCCCACCTGCGCCGGCCGCAGTAGCCTGTCGTGCAACATGAAACCTTCGGCAGCCACCTGGATGATATCACCCGCCTTGGTGCCGGGCACCGGGGCTTCAAACATGGCCTGGTGATGCTGCGGGTCGAACCTGTCGCCTACCTCGGGCGCGATGACCTCGATCCCGTGCTTTTTGAATACGTTCAGCAGCTCTCGCATGGTCAGCTCGACGCCTTCCAGCAAGGCGGCAGAGATTTCTTTCTGCTCTTCGGTCGCTGCCTCAAGCGCGCGCTTCATGTTGTCGTAAACCGGCAGCATGTCCCGGGCGAGCTTTGACCCGCCGTAATTCTCAGCCTCTCGGCGATCCTTGTCCGAGCGCTTGCGTGCATTCTCGGCGTCTGCCAGCGCGCGCATCCACTTGTCTCGTAACTGGTCCCGCTCGGCCCGCAATTGGTCCAGCTCCAGTTCTTCTTCGTCGATCTCGGCTTCCTCGGCGGCGTATTCCTCCGCCATCGCCTCTTCCAGATCATCCAGAAATTCGTTCTCTTTCGGCTCTGCCATCTTGCACCTCTAGCTGCGGTCGGAGACGAGTTTGCCGACCAGCTGCGCTGTGTAATTCACGATCGGAACGATGCGCCCATAGTTCAGACGCGTGGGTCCAATGACCCCTACCGCACCGATCACCTTTCGATCAGCGTTCATATAAGGGGAAACCACCAGAGAGGAACCCGAAAGTGAGAAAAGTTTGTTTTCGGAGCCGATAAAAATGCGCACACCTTCGCCGCCTTCGGCCAATTCAAGGAATTCTGCAATGTCGCGCTTACGTTCAAGATCATCAAAAAGGCTTTTGATCCGGTGCAGATCTTCCTCACCTGCCTCACCAGCCAGCAGATTCGCCCGCCCACGCACGATCAGCCGTTCGGATTCGTCGTCAGCACCTTGCCAAAGGGCCAGACCGCTTTCCACAAGCTGCTGCGCCAGGGTGTCGATTTCCTGACGGCGGTGGACGATTTCCTGCGCAATGGTGCGCTGCACCTCGCTGATCGTCTTGCCCTCAACGATGGCATTCAGGAAATTCGCCGCCTCCCGCATGGAACTTGGCGTCTGCCCCAGGGGCGGGGTGAAAAGCCGGTTCTCTACATGCCCGTCGGAAAAGACCAGCACAACAAGCGCCCGTTCGGACGAGAGTGAGACAAATTCGATGTGCTTGATCGGCGCCTCATGTTTTGGCGTCAGCACCAGGGACGCCCCCTGCGTCACACCCGAAAGGGCTGATCCAACGCGGTCCAGCAGCCCGCTGACATCCGCGGCATTATCACCCAGCGTGGCGTCGATCCTTTCACGGTCCGTCTCCGTCGGATCGCCCACTTCGATCATGCTGTCGACAAACATCCGCAAGCCCAGTTGCGTCGGGATCCGGCCGGCGCTTACGTGAGGCGAACCGAGAACGCCAAGATATTCCAGATCCTGCATAACGTTCCGGATTGTCGCCGCGCTGACCTTTTCGCTAAAATCACGGGTCAGGGTGCGCGATCCAACGGGATCACCGCTTGCCAGGTATCCTTCAACCACGCGGCGGAATACCTCACGCGAGCGGTCGTTCATTTCCTGCAGCAGCTGGGAGGTTTCACGCGGTCGCTCATCCATCATGGGTTCTATAAAGGCACCCTGGCCC
>JABDKA010000013.1 GCA_013002405.1 Sulfitobacter sp.
TGCAGGTAGAAAACGAGGCGGCGCTCGCCGATCTGGTCAAGGGTGCGCGGGATCCCTTCTCCGTCCGGGGCGGCGGGACGCGCGGAATGGCGCCCGTTGGAGAACCGCTTTCCATTGCGGGTTTGCGGGGCGTCACGCTCTATGAGCCCGGGGCCCTGACCATGGTGGCCCAGGCGGGTACGCCGTTGGAAGAGATTGAGGCAGCGCTGCACCGGGAGAACCAACGGCTGGCCTTTGAGCCGATGGATCACCGTGACCTGCTGGGAACCAGGGGTACCCCGACGATCGGCGGGATCTTTGCGGCCAACGTGAGCGGACCACGTCGGATCGCCGTCGGAGCGGCGCGGGACTTCCTGCTGGGCGTGCGTTTTGTCGATGGGCGTGGGGCCATTGTGAAGAACGGGGGCCGGGTGATGAAGAACGTCACGGGGTACGATCTGGTCAAGCTGATGGCAGGGTCCTTTGGTACCCTCGGAGTTCTGACCGAGGTGTCTTTCAAAGTGTTGCCGAGGCCCGAGACCGAGGCGACCCTGATGCTGCATGGACTGGCGGATGCGGCGGCTGTTCCCAGTTTGAGCCGCGCGATGGGAAGTCCCTTCGAGGTGACGGGCGCTGCCCATGATCCCGCTGCGGGGCGGACGGCCCTGCGGGTTGAGGGCTTTGAGGCGTCCGTGGTCTACCGGATCAGGCGCTTGCGGGAACTGCTTGCCGATGTGGGAGCCGAGATGGACGTGGCAGAGGAAAAGGCATCGCGGGCCTATTGGGCCGGACAGCGGGATGTGAGCGCCTTCGGTGATGCGGAAGGCGACATCTGGCGGGTCTCCTGCAAGCCCACGGAAGGCCCTGCGCTGTCAGACACGGCCGGGGCGGAGGCGCATGTTTTTGACTGGTCCGGGGGTCTTTTGTGGCTGCGCATGGCACCGGGCACGGATTTGCGCGGGCGGCTGGGGCCCTTTGACGGGCACGCCACGCTGGTGCGGTCCGATCCGGCCACGCGGGCAAGGCAGGGCATGTTCCAACCAGAGACCCCCGGTGTGGCGAAACTGACCGCGGGACTACGGGCGCAGTTTGATCCGCGCGGCATTTTCAATGCCCGGATGATGGATCAGGTGGCATGACGCTGGCTTTTGTCTTTGGTCTGATCTTCCTTGCGGGGCCGCTTCTTTTCTTGCTTTTGAGCCGGGCGCGCGTCGCACCCCCGGTGCTGATCTGCGGCGCACTTGGCTTTTTTCTGCTGGGTCTGGGTTTGCAGCACTGGGGAAAAGCGGAGATCTGGCCGCTGACCGTACTTGGCCTCTTCTGGCTGGCCTGGATTGGCACACTGGCCTTTGCGGCGGTCCGCCTTCAGGCGGCTCAGCCCGCCGCGCGGCGCTGGACGCGCGTGGTGGGGGCCGTGGGCACGACGGTGCCCTGGTTCGGGCTGGCGACCGCCGCCTGGATGGCCGGTTGAGCGGGTCGACCAAAGGATATCTTGAGGCAGGATACGATCATCAATGCAGACGACCTTTACGCCAGAACAGCTTGAGAACCCGGGCATCGCCCGGAGCAACGAAATCCTGCGATCCTGCGTCCACTGCGGATTTTGCACGGCGACCTGTCCGACCTACCAGGTGCTGGGCGATGAACTGGACAGCCCCCGGGGCCGCATCTACCTGATCAAGGATATGCTGGAAAACGACCGGCAGCCCGATGCCAAGACGGTCAAGCATATTGACCGATGCCTCTCCTGCCTGGCCTGCATGACCACCTGTCCTTCGGGCGTGCACTACATGCACCTTGTCGATCACGCGCGGGAGTATATCGAGGAGCGCTACAAGCGGCCCTTGGGTGACCGGGTGCTGCGCTGGATCCTGGCGCGGATCCTGCCCTATCCGATGCGCTTTCGCGTGGCCCTGCTGGGGGCCAAGATCGGGCGGCCCTTCGCCCGGCTGATGCCCGACGCACGGTTACGGGCAATGCTGGAGATGGCGCCCAAGACCATTCCGCCCGTAAGCCGCAATGATGACCCGCAGACCTTTGCGCCCGAAGGCAGACGCCGCAAGCGGGTGGCCCTGATGACGGGCTGTGCGCAGAAGGCCCTCAATACGGACATCAACGATGCCACCATCCGGCTGCTGACACGTCTGGGCTGTGAGGTGGTGGTGGCCGAGGGGGCGGGCTGTTGCGGGGCCCTGACCCATCACATGGGCAAGACCGCCGAGAGCCATGCGACGGCGGCCAAAAACATCCGCGCCTGGGCGGCGGAGATGGATGGCGCAGGCCTGGACGCCATCGTGATCAATACCTCCGGCTGCGGGACGACGGTCAAGGACTACGGCCATATGTTCCGGAACGAGCCCTTGGCCGAAGATGCTGCGCGGGTATCGTCCATTGCCAGGGACGTGTCTGAGGTTCTGATGGATCTGGCGGCGGAGGCACCGGAAGAAGAGGCCCCGCGTCCCGCGAGGGACCGGATCGCCGGGACGGATCGGCATGTTGCCCATGAGCCTGTGCCGGAGGGGCTGTTGGTGGCCTATCACGCGGCCTGTTCTCTTCAGCACGGCCAGCAGATCAAGACATACCCGAAGGACCTGCTGAAGAAGGCCGGTTTCACGGTGGTGGAACCGGCGGATCCGCATCTGTGCTGTGGATCGGCCGGCACCTACAACCTGATGCAGCCGGAAATCTCGGCCCAGCTGAAGGCGCGTAAGGTGCGCACGCTGGAAGCCAAGAAGCCCGACATCATCGCCGCCGGAAACATCGGCTGCATGATGCAGATCGGTTCTGCTGCCTCGGTGCCGATCGTCCACACGGTCGAGCTGCTGGACTGGGCTTCGGGCGGGCCGAAGCCGCCTGCGCTGAACGGCGGTTATTCGCCAAAGGATGCTGTCCCACGTTTACGCTAAACTTTTGCCGCAATTTTGCCCCAACCGCTGGATATTGCCGAAATGCGGGCAAAAACTTGGGAAATTCGTGTGCTGCGTTTCTTTACCACATTCATTGTAGCGACCGTGCTGGGGTCCATCGCCCTTGCGCAGGAGGGGCTGCTGAAATCGCTGGATAGCGGCATTGACGCCAACGCCTGGGAGGCTGTTGGCCGCCTTGATCTGGGCGGTAGCGGATTTTGTACCGGCACGCTGATTGCCCCGCGGCTGGTTCTGACGGCGGCGCATTGTCTATACGACAGCAACACCCAAGAGCGGATCGATCACCGCAGCGTGAAGTTTCTTGCCGGGTGGCGGAACGGGCGTGCCGGAGCTTACCGGGACATACGGCGGGCGGTGATACACCCCGATTACGTCTTCGACGGTACCGTTTCATCGGAGCGGGTGCGCAACGATCTGGCGCTGCTGGAGCTTCAACGGCCCATCCGCAATACCACCATCAAGCCCTTTGCCACGGCCGCGCGGCCGCGCCCCGGGGACGATGTGGGTGTGGTGAGTTATGCCAGGGACCGGTCCGAGGCACCGTCGCTTCAGGAAGTCTGCACCGTGCTTGCGCAACAGGAAGGGGTCCTTGTGACCAACTGCAACGTGGATTTCGGCGCCTCAGGTGCACCGATCTTTGTGATCGCGGACGGAGAGGCGCATATTGTATCGGTCGTTTCCGCCAAGGCGGAGGCGCAGGGTGAGAAGGTGTCGCTCGGGACGGCCTTGGCTGTGCCGTTGGCGCGGCTGCAGGCAGAGCTTGTCGCTGGAAAGGGATTCTATCCGGAGGCAAGTGTCCTCCATCAACGCATGCGCGCGGGAGAGCGGAGCAACGCATCGGGTGCGAAGTTTGTGAAGCCATGAAAACCCTTCTGAAACGCGCGGTGGCCGCCGTGCTTGCCACGGGCACTATTGCCTTTGCGGCATCTGCCCAAAGCAGCGGCCTGCGCTCACTGAATACGGAAAATGCGGCGCTGGCCTGGCAGGCGGTGGGACGGCTTGACGCGAAAAACGGCTATTGCACGGGAACGCTGATTTCGCCGGACCTTGTCCTGACAGCGGCGCACTGTGTCTTCGACGCGCAGGGCAAACCGTTGAAGGCGGAAACCCTCACCTTCAACGCGGGCCTGACAGGCGGCAACGCGGTGGCCCGGCGCAGTGTCGTCCAGATCGAGGTCAATCCCAACTATGATCCGACAACGACCATCAGCGCGAACAACGTGCGCCACGATGTTGCCATGGTCCGGCTGGAAGAGCCCATTCCGACCTCTGTTCTTGATCCTTTCCGGGTTCACCAGGGAACATTGCCAAATGGCCCGGTCAGTGTCGTATCCTACGGGCGCGGCCGGTCATCAAACCTATCGCGGCAGGACAGCTGCCAGGTTGTCCAGAATTACCAGCAGATCCTCACGATGGACTGCAACGTGACCTTCGGCTCAAGCGGGGCGCCGGTCTTTACCCATCTGAACGGGCGTGGGCGGATCGTCTCCATCATTTCGGGTATCGGGCAGCAGGCAGGCAAACAATATGCCTACGGCATGGAACTTCCCACTCTTGTGGCCGAACTCAAACGCAAGATGTACGCTAACAAGGTGCGGCCCACGGCAACCATCCGGCGGCTGCAAACGGGGTCCGGCAAGTCATCCAGCGGTGCGAAATTTGTTACCGTTGGCGGGTCTTGAACGGCCGGAATCACTTCCCATATTGAAGCTGTCAGGGTGCCTGTGAGGGCTCTGGCGCCATGAAAACAAGGGGCCTGTCCAATGATGGAAGGTTCCGTGGTTCAATCGCTCAAAGATGAGGATGACTATGCGTACGTTTGATTTTGCACCCCTATACCGTTCGACTGTCGGTTTCGACCAGATCGCGAACATGATGGACCGGGTTCTGAGCAACGATAGCTCCGCTCCCAGCTATCCGCCCTACAACATCGAAAAGCTGGACGATGACAGCTACCGCATCTCCATCGCCGTGGCGGGTTTCTCCGACGCGGACCTTTCTGTCGAGATCCGCGACAAGGCGCTGATCGTCTCTGCCCGCAAGGCGGACGAGGACGAGAGTAAGACATATCTGCACCGTGGCATTGCCACTCGCGCGTTCGAGCGCCGTTTTGCCTTGGCCGACCATGTCCAGGTGACCGGTGCCAACCATATCGATGGCATGCTGCACATCGATTTGGAACGCCAGGTGCCAGAGGCCCTGAAGCCGCGCCAGATCGAGATTGCTTCTGACCGTAAGGTCTTGGAGAAGGACGTCGTCGACGCGAAATCCGTCAACTGATCCACAAGCAATCCAGCTATGCGAAGCCCGGTGCATCTGCGCCGGGCTTTTTCATTTGGCCGGGAGGATTTCACGTCCCGAGAATCAGTTCACGGTGGGCCTACTTCAACCCAGTTGGGACGATCCGAGCGGTTGCGGTGGATTGATTTTAATGGGGAAACAAAGACTAGACATTCTCCTTTGGCGGGAAAAATCATTCAATAACAACCTTCAAGCTGTATCGACCGGAAATATAGTGTGATTTCAATACTCTGACAGCAAGGGAGGCCTGCGGGGCGGGGCCTGCTGTTCTTTCAGCCCGCTTGTGCCGCCACTTTTCCGCCACCTTTCGAACATTCAGAGGTTAATACTTCCCTGATCACGGACGGGGGCCGGTTTGTGAGTTATTTGAAAGGGAAGAACATGTTCGTTTTACAGCCGATGAGGGCCATGACCCTGGGTCTTGCACTTTCGCTGACCGTCGCTCTGCCGGCCTACGCAATTGATCCCGGAGATGGGAGCAACGGCGGGGCCAGCGTGGCAGCGGCCACGGGTGACTACGGTGGCGACAAGGGCACCGACGGCGGTAAAGGTACCGATGGTGGTGACAAGGGCACCGACGGCGGTGACAAGGGCACCGACGGTGGCGACAAAGGTGGCGATAAGCCGGGTGGAGACAAACCCGGGGGGGATAAGCCAGGCGGGGACAAACCCGGTGGCGATAAGCCTGGCGGTGAAGATCCCGACGGCGATAATCCCGAAAGTGACGGCAACCGGGTCAAGGGCGTTGTGGAGGTATGCGACACCAACAAGCGTCAGCTCGTCTCCAACCAGAATGCGCTGGTCGGCAACATCACGGGGATCGAATGTAGACCGGACGGGACGGTGCTTTACAACGTTGAACTGGTCAAGCCGTTCAACGACGAGGCCCATCGCGTGACGCTCCGCACCAGGGTACGGCCAAGGATGGGGTACCGGGTCAAGGTGGACCTGAACAACCGCGAAATCCGCAAGCTCATCTGGATGGCGGCACCGCACTAAGCGAATGAAATAAAGGGATGGAGCCCGGGTCTTTGGTCCGGGCTTTTTCTTGTGCCTGGTGGCTCTTTGGCTGTGCCTCATCGCGCTTCGCTGGAGTGGGGATCAGGCGGGTTACGCGTGAGCGCCCTCTTGCCAGCGTGTTTTGGTGGTAAGAGACAGAGGCGCGCCTTTTGTGGAAAGACGTTCTCTTCGGGCGATGTCGCCGGGAGGATTGGCAAGGTAAAAAGGGCAGTCGCGCGGACTGCCCTTTCTGCTTAGGAATCGGCGATGTGCGTCAGACGCTGAGGCAGACGTATTTCATCTCAAGGTAGTCCTCGATCCCGTGATGACTGCCCTCGCGGCCGAGGCCGGATTGCTTGACCCCGCCGAAGGGGGCAACCTCGGTCGAGATGATGCCGGTGTTCACGCCGACGATGCCGTATTCCAGCCCCTCGGCCACCTTGTAAACGCGACTCAGATCCTTGGCGTAGAAGTAGGAGGCGAGGCCGAAGATGGTGTCATTCGCCATCTCGATCACCTCATCCACATCCTCGAACTTGAAGAGCGGGGCGAGGGGGCCGAAGGTTTCCTCTTTGGAGACTTTCATGTCTTGGGTCACGCCGGTGAGGATCGTGGGGGCGAGGAAGTTGCCCTCCATTTTCTCCTCGGCCGAGCCCAGGATCAGCTGGGCGCCTTTGGAAGTTGCATCTTCGATGTGCTCTTTCACCTTTTCCGAGGCATCGCCGTTGATCAGCGGGCCCAGATCCACGCCGGGTTCAAGCCCGTCCCCGACCTTCATCGCGGCGACGCGGTCCTTGAGCTTTTTCGCGAATGCATCGTAGACGCCAGCCTGGACGTAAATGCGGTTGGCGCAGACGCAGGTTTGGCCGTTGTTGCGAAACTTGCACATGATCGCGCCCTCAACAGCGGCATCGATGTCAGCATCGTCAAAGACGATGAAGGGCGCGTTGCCGCCCAGTTCCATGGAGCATTTCATCACCTGCTCGGCGGCCTGCTTGAGCAGGATGCGTCCCACTTCCGTGGAGCCGGTGAAAGTGAGTTTGCGCACCGCAGGATTTTCGCAGAATTCCTTGCCTACAGCAGAGGAGGAGGCAGAGGGCACAACATTGAAGACACCCTTCGGAATGCCTGCGCGATCTGCAAGCACACCCATCACGATGGCGGACAGCGGCGTTTCGGCGGCGGGGCGCGCGACGAAGGAACAGCCCGCGGCCAGCGCCGGGGCGGCCTTGCGGGTGATCATCGCGTTGGGGAAGTTCCAGGGCGTGATGGAAGCGGCCACGCCAATGGGCTGCTTGAGGACCATGATGCGCTTGTCGCGCTGGTGGCCCGGGATCATCTCACCGTAGATGCGCTTGGCCTCTTCGCCGAAGAATTCAATGAAGGAGGCGCCATAGGCGACCTCGCCTTTTGCTTCGGCCAGGGGTTTACCCTGTTCTGCCGTCAGGATGGTACCAAGATCATCCTGGTGCTCCATCATCAGATCGAACCACTTGCGCAGCACGCCCGCCCGCTCCTTGCCGGTCCAGGCGGCCCAGTCCTTTTGCGCCCGCTCAGCGGCGGCGATGGCCTTGGCGACCTGGTCGCGTGACAGGTTGGCTACCTTGGCGATCACGTCGCCCCGGGCGGGATTTAGTACGTCAAAGGTGCCGTCGTCCCCATCTACCCAGGCGCCATCCACGTAAGCGCGGGTTTCCAGCAGGGTCGGGTCCTTGAGCAGGGATTTTAGGTCTGTTGCGTCGGTCATCTGAGTCTCTCCGCTTTTGTTTGTGGCACCCAAATCAACATTGGGTATGATTGTCCAGTTCGACTTCGGAATGGACCGTCAGAGGGAAGCGGCGATGAAAAACAGCGAGGCCTATAAGATCGCGGACTACACCGAGGGTGCGGAGGAATACCCACCGCGTTGGGCAAAGGCCGCCGCTGAGTTTCGGGAGAGCCTGGGTGCGCGGGCCCAGGTGGGCGTGTCCTACGGACCATCGGATCGTCAGGTCTTTGATTTCTTTGAGCCGGAGGGGGTCTCTCGCGGGACGGTTATCTTCGTACACGGGGGCTATTGGAAGGCCTTCGATGGCAGTTCCTGGTCCCATCTGGCCGCTGGATCACTGGCCAAGGGGTGGGCTGTCGCCATGCCAACCTACGATCTGGCCCCCGATCTGCGCATCCGTGAGATCACCGCGCAGGTCTCGACAGCGGTGGGGAAGATCGCCGGGCGGACCTTTGGCCCAATCGCGCTGACGGGCCATTCGGCGGGCGGGCAGCTGGTCTGCCGGATGATGGACCCCCTTGTTCTCCCCGTTGAGGTGCGCGACCGGGTCGAGAGTATCGTGCCCATCTCTCCACTTGCCGATCTGCCGCCGCTGCTGGAGACGGAAATGAACGAAATCCTGCGCCTGGATTCGGAAGAGGCACAGGCGGAGAGCCCCGTGAACATGAGCCCGCCGCACGGGGTCAGTGTCGCTGTCTGGGTCGGCGGGGAGGAACGGCCCGCCCTACTGGAACAGGCGGAGGCTTTGAGCCGGAGTTGGGGCGCACGGATGGTGGTGGCCGAGGGCAAGCATCATTTCGATGTGATCGACGCGCTTGCCGATCCTGACAGCGATATGGTCAAAGCGCTGACGGGCGGGTGAGCGGGCCGACCGATACGGGGATGGCGCGGAACGTCGCGCTTTATCCCTGGTTCAAGCTCTTCCAGAACCTGATCTTCTGGCAGGCCATCTGGTTTCTGTTCTTTCAAAAGGAATTGTCCGCCGCGGAAGCGCTGCTGCTTTATGCTGTCTACGACGTGGGCACGACCCTGTTGGAGGTGCCGTCAGGCTATATGTCAGACAGGCTGGGACGCAAACCGACGCTGGCCACGGCAATGCTGGCCGGTGCGGCAGGTTCCGGCCTGATCGCCTTTGGTGAGGGGTTTGGGGTCTTTGCCCTTGCGCAGGTGCTTTTGGGGATGAGCGCGGCCTTCGCCTCGGGTACCGACAGCGCCTTTCTTTACGAATCCCTTGCCGCTGACGGGCGTGAGGAGGAGGTCGAGGCGGAGGAGACCCGGGGTTGGCAATTCACGCTGACGGGCCTGGCCCTTTCGGCGGTGATCGGGGGCCTCATCGCGCAGGTCAGCTTTGAATGGGCATTTGTCGGCGGGGCCATGGCGATGGTCTTGGCACTTGGCATCACCCTCCGTTTTGTCGAGCCGACGCACCGCGCGGAACCCAGCGCCGAGGTGCAGGTGGTGAGCCAGTTTTCCCTATTCCGTGCGGCAATGGGCAAGCCGGTGCTGGTCTGGCTCTTGGTGCTGTCGGTGCTGATGTATGGTTTCAGCCACGTGCCCTTTGTCTTTGGTCAGCCTTTCATTTCCGAGGCGCTTGATACCGTCGGCTGGCAGGGGGAGGCACCTTTGGTCAGCGGTGCGGTGACGGCGGCAATGATGCTGGTCTCTGTCGGGGCCTCCCTGATTGCGCTGGCTCTGCGGCAGCGGATCGGGCTACCCGCCATCCTGCTGCTGGCTTTTGGCATTCAGATCGGGTTGATCGCCACCCTGGCCGCGACGAACAATACCCTCGCCATTGCTGTGCTTCTGCTACGGATGGTGCCGAATTCCTTTTCCAAACCCTTCATCGTTGCCCGGATCCAGCCGCTTTTGACCGATGCAGGGCGGGCCACCTACCTGTCGATTCAGAGCTTTATCGGCCGTCTGCTCTTTGCGGGCAGTCTCTATGCCGCCTCCGGTCAAGCACCGAGGGGCGGCGAGATGGCCTACGACGACATCCAGTCAACGCTTTTCTGGTACGCGGTGGTCGGGTCCGTCGCTTTCGTCGGACTGGCGTTGACGGCGCGCCGATCCAGGGTCCGACAGGCGCGGTCGATACGGTAAGGCGTGGGAATAGATGCAATAGGTTCTGCAATCTATTTGAACCATGTCCACCATTGCCCTATTTCACGCGACGATGACAAAGCCACTCCACTTTGACGTGCCAGTCTTGACGGGTCTGGCCTGCCGGGACACGGGCCGTAGGAAGAGAAGACGATGAAAGCCGCTGTGATTGAGCAGGAAGACACGCGTCTTGCGCTGCTTCGGGGGTACAACATCCTCGATACCGCGCCAGAAAAGGACTTTGACGAAATCACGGCCCTGGCTGCGGCGCTGTGTGATGTGCCGATTGCCCTGGTGTCCCTGGTCGAAGAGGACCGGCAGTGGTTCAAGGCCAGTGTTGGAACCGACATGGCCGAAACGCAGATTGAGCAGAGCATCTGCGCCCATGCCATTGCCTCGGGCGATTTTCTTGAGATCGAGGATACGACACAGGATCCGCGTACGGTAGACAACCGACTTGTCACCGGCGAAGACAAAATCCGCTTCTACGCCGGTGCCCTTCTGCGGGATGAGAGCGGTCTGCCGCTGGGCACGCTCTGTGTGCTGGATCGCAAGCCGCGCAAGTTGACCGCGCTGCAACGTCAGAGCGTCATCGTCCTGGCAAGGCAGGTCATGCGGCAGATCGAGTTGCGGCGCGCACTGGCGGCGGCGGAGATGCTGCGCAAGGAGGTCGATCACCGGGTCAAGAATTCGCTTCAGTCGTTGGAGGCATTGATCCGCATCCAGGCCCGGGCGGAGAGGTCCGATGAGGCCAAGAATGCCCTGGAAGCAGTTCGGCGACGGCTGGCGATGGTGTCGCAATTGCACGAGGCGCTGTATCTGTCGGATGCGGGCGCGGCCGTGAATATCGCGCCTTTCCTCGAAAAGGTGCTGCGCTCTGCCTCAATGCAGATGCCTCCTTCGATCACTGTAGTAAGCGATATCGCCCATCACGATCTGGAAAGCCGGGCGGCCTCTTCCATAGGGATGGTTGTTGTGGAGGCGATGACGAATACTGCCAAGTATGCCTTTGCTGAAGGCCAGAAGGGGACCTTTACGGTCACCGGCAAGGTAGAAGGCGATGAATATGTCCTGACCTGCGCCGACGATGGTGTCGGCAATCATCGTGATGAGGTCCGGGGCACCGGTATGGGCGCACGGATCATGCAGGCCGCTGCCCATCAGCTTGACGGCAAGGTGGAGACGCTGGACGTACCCCAGGGACACGCGATCGAGGTGCGCTGGCCCCTGCGCTGAACCCGCCCTCCTTTCTCCTTTTCAAAAGGCATCCTCTTTGCCACACTTGGGGAAAATTCGATTTGCGGTAATGTAAATAAGTGTAACATTGCCTATATCGGCAGATATATTTCGAGAAAAGGAGCGTTTGATGGCCAATTTGGATGCACAGGTCAGGGAGTCTCAGGAGCAGGTTGCTGAGGCGCAGAACAAGATCGCGGAACTGACCAGCCGGATTGAGACCGCGCGCGCCAAGCTGAAGACCGGCGATGACGCGATGATCGACATCGAAAACGCCACGTTGGAAGATGTCCACGCCCATACGGAGGTCATGAACGCCAACATCGCGGAACTGATCATGGGTCTGGACGATGTGACGGCCGGGTTTTCCCGCGATTTCGATGAGATGCGGAACAAGACAGGCTGGGAAAGCTTTGTCGGCATCTTCTCTCGTGCGCGGTCTGATTCGATGCGGCAAGAGCGCGTACGCTCCGCTTCCATCGACGACAAGCTGCAGGATCTGATCGCCAAGTCCGATACCATCGTCACTCTTCTGGAAGGGCAGCTTGCCATGCTGGAGGAGCAGAAGGTCAAGGTGGAAGGAAACCTGACCGAGACGCTGGATGAACGGGAACTGACCGTAAGCGAGCTTGAGACGATCCGCGCCGATATTCAGGGCATGGATCCCGAGATCATCAAGCTGGAAAACGCCATCGCCAATGAAACCGACGCGGCCAAGCGCACCAAGCTTGAGACCGAACTGGCGGCGGCCAACACCCGCTACAACGCGCTGGTGCAGGAAGAGCAGGTCAAGCTGGCCA
>JABDKA010000019.1 GCA_013002405.1 Sulfitobacter sp.
CTCCACAATAGAGTACGATTATCAAGAAAAGACCCAACATTGGTCGCGCCTGAGAGTTAACAAATCGTTAACTTGAAGGGGAATGCATTAATCGAACCCTCTCCAACCGCCGCTGTTCTTGCATATCAGGCGACATTCCGCTTTGTCTCAGCTGGAGTCGGCGGTGATGTGCCAAAGACCGCCTTTGAATAATGCCGCGGGGAAGCCTTGATGAGCCTGGGAATATCGCTTTTCATCGCGATGGCTATCGATGCCTTTCTGGGTGAGCCTGACTGGGTTTGGCGCCGTCTGCCGCACCCAGCGGTCCTGATGGGACGGTTGATCAGCAGGCTGGAAGAAAGGCTTAATCGCGGCACCCAGCGTCGCGCCGCAGGTGTCCTGCTGGTTCTGGTACTTCTTGTGACAGGTATCGCTGTGGGCGGGGTGCTGAGCTTTCTTGGCCCTCTGGCCGAAATCCTTGTCACCGCGGTTCTTCTCGCCCAACGCTCCCTCGTAATCCATGTGGCCGCTGTCGCGGACGGCCTGCGCCAATCGTTATCCGCCGGGCGTCGGGCCGTCGCGATGATCGTCAGCCGCGATACAGCCGGGATGGAGGAAAGCGCCGTCGCGCGGTCGGCAATCGAAAGTGCCGCAGAAAACCTGAGCGACGGGGTCATCGCACCCGCCTTCTGGTTCCTGGTCGCGGGTCTGCCCGGTCTGGTCCCCTACAAATTTATTAATACCGCCGACAGCATGGTGGGCTACCGGACAGAACGATACGCGGACTTCGGATGGGCCGCCGCAAAACTGGACGATCTGCTCAACCTCATCCCCGCGCGCCTGGCCGCGCTGCTTATCGCCCTGGGCCATGGCACCCTGTCGCAGTGGCAGGAGATCGGCCGGGATGCCCGGCGGCACAAATCCCCCAATGCCGGCTGGCCAGAAGCGGCGATGGCCCGCGCCATTGATGTGGCCCTTGCAGGCCCGCGTGCCTACGATGGCGTGATGCGACCCCTGGCCTGGGTAAACGAAGGGGCGAAAACCAGGATCGGCGCGCCAGCGGTTGAAGCGGCCATCGGCGTACTTTGGCGGACCTGGGCGATGATGCTGGGTCTGGCGCTTGTGCTGGGGCTGATCTGGAACTAGAGGACACCGATGAAATCCTATCTACTTTGTGCAGCGCTTCTTTTGCTGCCTTTGCAGGCCACTGCCCAGACCCCATGCGGCGGGACATTTCCCGCCTTTGTCGCGGACCTCAAAGCAGAAGCCATCGCAACCGGCACGTCACCCGCCACGGCAGAAGCATTTTTCAGAACCGTGCGTCAGGATCCCGCCGTCTTGCGCGCGGACCGGAGCCAGGGCGTCTTTCAGATCCCCTTCATTGATTTCGCGCGCCGCCTGATCTCAAACGATCGCCTCACCAAGGGCCGCGCAAAAGGGCAACAATATGACGCCATCTTCGACCGGATCGAAGCGGAGTATGGCGTGGACCGTGGCATCCTGCTGGCCTTCTGGGCCTTTGAGACGGACTTTGGCGGCTTCCAAGGCAATTTCAATACGGCAAACGCGCTGGTCACGCTGGCCCACGACTGTCGGCGGCCCGAGTTGTTCCGCCCTCAGGTGCTGGCCGCGATCAAGCTCTTTGAACAGGGCGGATTTGATCCCGCGCGCACCACAGGGGCCTGGGCAGGAGAGATCGGCATGGTGCAGATGCTGCCCAAGGATATCCTTGAAAACGGTGTGGACGCGGACAGCGACGGACAGGTGTCGCTGAAGACCTCCGTACCGGATGCGTTGTTTTCCGGCGCAAAGATGCTGCAACACCTTGGCTGGCGCGCGAACGAACCATGGCTGGCGGAGGTCACCTTGCCAACCAACTTCGACTGGTCCCTAACCGGGCTGGAAGTGGCGAAACCTGCGGCCGATTGGAAGGCAATGGGTATCTCGCCGCGCAATGGGCCGCTTGCCGACGATCTGACCGCTTCTATCCTTCTGCCCCAGGGGCGCGGCGGGCCAGCCTTCCTTGCTTACCCGAATTTCGGGGTCTTTTTTGAATGGAACCAAAGCTTTACCTATGTCTTGACCGCTGCATACTTTGCCACGCGCCTGCAGGGCGCTTCCGTCTTCGAAGCGGGCAATCCAGAGCCTGGTCTGAATGATGGGCAGATGAAGCGACTGCAAACCAGATTGCAGGCCCTTGGCCACGATGTGGGTGGGATCGACGGCATTCTCGGGGCAGGCACCCGTGCCGCCGTGCGGGCCGAACAGGCCCGCCTTGGCCTTCCGGTGGATGGTTGGCCCACCCCCACCCTCTTGTCGCAACTTTAAAGGAGATCGCCACATGGCCCTGAAGACAAC
>JABDKA010000026.1 GCA_013002405.1 Sulfitobacter sp.
GCCCAGCTTCACGCCTAGATCCTCAAGCCCCATGTCGCTGGTCGAAGGCATCCGTCCGGTGGCGAAAAGCACCATGTCAAAAACCTTCTCGCCGCCATTGCTGGACTTGACCCAGATGGGTCCTGCCAGGCCGGCCTCCGCCCCTTCGGAGCCCTTGCGGATCTCCTCGGCGTGCTGGGCGGAAGCACCCATGGTGGCATCCGACTGGGTTGGCTGCGCACCATCGTTCCTTTCCGACACCGGCGACATATCCACGATGTTGGTCCCCAGGTGGAGGTCGATACCGCTTTCCCGCATGCACTCGGCGACAAGTCCGCGCGCCTCGTCGTCGAAGCCGCGCAGAATTTGGGCCCCACGGTAATACTGCGTCACTTCCACGCCCAGGCCCTTCATGATGCAGGCGAATTCGCAGGCGATGTAGCCACCGCCGATGATCAGCATCGACTTGGGCAACTGATCGAGGTGGAAAATATCATCCGACACGATCCCAAGATCGGCATTCGGCAGCTCGGGGCGCACGGGATGGCCGCCGGTGGCAACCAGGATGTGCTTGGCCGACTTGGTGGTGCCGTCGGCCAGCTCGACAGTATGGGCATCCTTGAGCCGCGCGCGCTGATCGTAGGTATCGACGCCGGAGTTGGCGAGAAGCTTACGATAGACCTGTTCCAACCGGTCCAGTTCGCTG
The DNA here is from genome assembly GCA_013002405.1 of Sulfitobacter sp. Taxonomy (GTDB): domain Bacteria; phylum Pseudomonadota; class Alphaproteobacteria; order Rhodobacterales; family Rhodobacteraceae; genus Sulfitobacter. The sequence goes on from JABDKA010000026.1 coordinate 686, forward strand.
TGCAGCCGGTTGCGGAACTCGTGCCAGCCGAAGGGGCCGTGCTTGATGTCCCAGCCATAGCACTTGGCCTCCTCCGCGACGTTCACGTAGGAAGAGGCATAGACCATCAGTTTTTTCGGCACACAGCCCCGGATCACGCAGGTCCCGCCATAGCGGTCCTCCTCGGCCAGGGCGACCTTCGCGCCATATTCACCCGCCGCCACGCGGGCCGCACGTACACCGCCCGAGCCTCCGCCGATAACGAAGAGATCATAGTCGAAGTCGTCTTTTTTCTTGGCCATTTCGGTTCCTCAGTCGGTCAGATCGGAAAAGAGATTGTCGCTCTCCACGAAATCTAGTCTTTCCGTCGCGACTGTCCCCTCATTAATGTCACGCACCTCGACCCGGCCATCGCCGTAGCCGATCACCACAGCATCGCAGATATCGATGAAAAGCCCGTTTTCCACGCAGCCGGGCATCTGGTTCAGTACGAGGGCCAGTTGGCGGGGGTTGCCGATGCGCTTGAGATGCAGGTCGAGGATATGGTTCCCCTCGTCCGTGACAAAGGGCGCGTCCCCGTTCATCCGCAGTGACGAGGTCCGGCCCAGCACGTCCATGGAAATCAGCGTCTCCTCTACCAGCGCCTGGGTGGTCTGCCAACCGAAGGGAATGACCTCGATCGGCAGAGGGAAGGCCCCCAGCGTTTCTACTTCCTTGCCGATGTCGGCGATCACCACCATCTGATCGCTGGCTGTCGCCACGATCTTTTCCTGCAAAAGCGCACCGCCGCCGCCTTTGATCAGGTTCAGCTCTCCGTCGAATTCGTCCGCACCGTCGATGGTCAGATCAAGCCACTTCGCCTCGTCGAGCGAGATCACCTCAATGCCGACATCCCGGGCCAGTTCGGCGGTGCGGGTGGAGGTGGGCACCCCCTTCATCTTCAACCCGTCCTCGCGCACCATCTCGCCCAGACAACGCACCAGCCAGGCGGCCGTCGAGCCGGTGCCAAGCCCCACGCGCATACCGTCATCCACGTACTGCGCGGCCCGCTTGGCCGCCACGAATTTAGCCTTGTCGATGGGGGACAATTCTCCGGACATTGGGCGCTCCTTTGCACGTCAGGCCGGGTTATAGGCCCATTCCGCAACAACTGCGAGTGCTGGGAGATGCTTTTTTGCTGTGTGCCTCGAGTTGACCGCCACAGCGACAGATACCCCACTTTTGCCGGTCCGAGCGATGGGCCTCCTGACGACTCAGCTTTTCTGGCTCAGCAGGGCGACGACCTCTCCAAGCCCAGGCACGGTGACGCGTCCGTTGCCGTTCAGACCAAAGGCCATCGGGCCCCGTATCGCTGCGGCACTGTCGGCGTGCATTGCGTCAATCGCGCGGGCCTCCGCAAATCGGCAAACCCTGAATTAGGAAATCTTGCCGTCACCATCCCGGTCAGATGCGGAAAACCAACCGCAAATCCTGCCGAACATGGTTGCCCAGGCGCTGGCGATGGCCACCAGCCTTTCCCGGGGACCGAGTGTGAAGTCACTGTTCAGGTCCGCCATGAGCAACCGGCGCAGTTCGCGCGCCCTGCCCTGTGCCCGGGCGGCACCCACAGAGGCGCAGACACCAGACAAAGCCAGAAGCCAACCAAGGGCTGCCACATCGCACCTGTCCTTCTGACTCCAACCTCTGAGAGAACGATAAACTGATCGCGAAGGGCCTCCGCTCCCCCAGTCCTCTGGGACGGTGGGCCCGTGGCCCAATCAAAATTGGAACGCGGCGCAGCCGATCCTCAGAATCAGCTCCGACAGCATTCGGGCCAAAAGACCCCTTCGCGCTCTATTATGTCGCATTCCTGATCTGCACATGATGAGATCTGCGCTAAAGCCCCGCCATGACCTACGTCCTTCATTATGCGCCGGACAATGCCTCGCTTATTCCGCGTATGGCGCTTGAGCACCGCGGCCTGCCCTATCGCATACGGCTGGTGGACCGGGCGGCGCGCGAACAGGAAAGCGCTGCCTATCGCGCCCTCAATCCCAATGGGCTGATCCCCGTGCTCGAAACCCCGCAAGGGCCTTTGTTTGAGACAGGTGCCATCCTGCTCTGGCTCTCTGACAGGCATGGCGGGCTCGGGCCGGGGCCGGATGATCCAGGGCGGGTCAATCTTCTGAAATGGCTCTTCTTTCTGTCAAACACGGTCCATCCCGCGCTCAGAATGCGGTTCTACCCCGACAAGTACATCGCGCCCGGCGCCGTTGCCGAACTGCGCGCCGGTCTGGCCCGCCATCTGAACGGCAGCCTTCACACTCTTGAAGCCGTCGCCGCCACGCGCCCCGACTGGCTGCATCCCGAACGCCCCGGCGCGCTGCATTTCTACATCGGTCCGCTGCTGCGCTGGGCCGCACTTTATCCGGCGCAACCGGCGCAGGACTGGTTCCAGCTGGCCACCTATCCGGCCCTTCAGCAAATCTGCGCGCACCTCGAAACCCTGCCCTGCACCCATCGCTTGCAAAAGGCCGAAGGGCTGGGCATGACACCCTTCACAAATCCCTCCTATCCCCTGCCACCGGAAGGTTCGGCCACCTGATGTTTCTCTCCGTCTTCGACATGTTCAAGGTGGGCGTCGGTCCCTCCTCTTCCCACACTATGGGGCCCATGGTGGCCGCTGCACGTTTTCTGGACCTGATGCGCGCCTCGCCCTTTCGCTTCGCCGGGGTGCGCGCCTCACTCCACGGTTCGCTCGCCTTTACAGGTGTGGGTCACGCCTCCGACCGGGCCACGATCCTGGGCCTCGCCGGTTTCACGCCCGAGCACTACGATGCGGAAAAGGCCGATGCCGTACTTGCGGATATCAACGCGCGTCACACGATCGAGGTCGCGGGCCTGCCGCCGCTCTCTTTCGACCCCAAGCGGGACCTCGTCTTCGATTATGAGGTGAAGCTGCCCGGCCACGCCAATGGCATGATGCTTATGGCCACCGACGCCCAGGGCGACGTCACGCTGCGCGAGACCTTTTATTCCATTGGCGGCGGTTTTGTCATGACGGAAGCCGAACTGGCCGCGGGCAAGGACACGGACGAAGGCGCGCCCGTCCCTTTCCCCTTCAAGAGTGCCGCGGAAATGCTTGAGATGGCGCACGCCTCGGGCAAGAGTATCGCAGCGCTGAAACGCGCCAACGAAGTCAGCCGCAACGGGGAAATCGCCCTGCGCGACGGGACCCGCCGCATCTGGCAGGTGATGAGCGACTGTATCGACCGGGGGCTGGCCACCGACGGCATCCTGCCCGGCGGGCTGAATGTCAAACGCCGCGCCAAGGGGATCCACGAAAAGCTTTTGGCCGAGCGGGGTCAGAACCTCACCGCCCCCCATACCGTCAATGACTGGATGTGCGTCTATGCCATGGCAGTGAATGAAGAAAACGCCGCAGGAGGGCAGGTCGTGACCGCCCCCACCAACGGGGCCGCGGGGGTGATGCCCGCGACCCTGCGCTACTACCTTGATCACGTGCCCGGCGCCTCAACCGCCCACGTGGAGGATTTCCTGCTTACCGCTGCGGCCATCGGGGGCCTGGTCAAGTTCAACGCTTCCATCTCGGGTGCCGAGGCGGGTTGCCAGGCCGAAGTGGGCTCTGCCGCGGCCATGTCCGCCGCGGGCCTCTGCGCCGTCCTGGGCGGCACGCCGGAACAGGTTGAAAATGCAGCCGAAATCGCGCTGGAGCATCATCTGGGTATGACCTGTGACCCGGTCAAGGGGCTGGTTCAGGTGCCCTGTATCGAACGGAATGGCCTGGGTGCGATCAAGGCCGTGTCAGCCGCCTCGCTCGCGCTCAGGGGCGATGGCACGCACCTTGTCCCACTCGATGCCTGTATCGAGACCATGCGCCAGACCGGTGAAGACATGAGCGAGAAGTACAAGGAAACCTCGCTTGGCGGGCTCGCAGTCAACGTGCCAAACTGCTGAAAGGGCGCGCGCCGGTCAGGAAGCGCGCCGCGCCGCCCGCGGTCCGGGCAATTCGGTGACCTCGGTCGGACGGCCTCTGCGGCCCGCCTTGCCCTTGGCGGTCTCAAAGTTGCCGATGGCGCTCGCCAGATGGGTCGCCTGTTCGGAAAGCGAGGTGGTCACGGCAGAGGTTTCCTCAAACATGGCGGCATTCTGCTGGGTGACCCCTTCAAGTTGCTGCAGCGCCTGGCTGGCTTCCCTGATCCCAAGGAACTGCTCGCGGGCGGAGACGTCGATGACGGTCACGTGCTCCGCGATCTGATCGACCGCCTGGACGATGCCGTCCAGCGCCTCGCCCGTCTCGCGGACCCGGCGTACCCCGTCTTTGACCTGATCCTTGCTTGATGAGATGAGCTGCGCAATCTCCTTCGCCGCCCCGGAAGAACGCAGGGCAAGGGCGCGTACCTCTGACGCCACCACGGAAAAACCGCGCCCCGCTTCGCCCGCGCGGGCCGCCTCAACGCCCGCATTCAGGGCCAGCAGATTGGTCTGAAATGCGATATCCTCGATCAGCTTCACAATCTTGGAAATCTCACCCGAGGATTCCTCGATCAGGGACATCGAACTGACCGCGCTCTGCATGATCTCGCTCGAGGTTTCCACCTGCTTCAACGCCAACTTCACCGCCCCATCAGCCTCCTTCGCGCTGTCCGACGTGGTGCGCGAATGGCCCGAGATCTGAGCGATACCGGCCGTGGTTTCCTGCAGGGTGGTGGCCTGGGTTTCGGTTCGCCGGGCCAGATCGTTGGCAGCCTGCTCGATCGCGTAAACTTCCGTGATTATGCTGCCCGCGCGTTCGTCCACCAGCGTGATCGCGCCTTCAAGCGCGGTCGTCGCGTCGTTGAAATCACGGCGCAGCGCATCTAAACTTTCGGGAAAAGGCGCCTCGATCCGGGTGGCAAGCCGCCCCTCGGACAGTCGCCGCAGGGCCACGCCCAGGGCCGAAACAACGGCGAGAACCTCCGCCTCTGCCGCCTCCCGACGCTTGTTCTCTTCGGCCTCGATCCGGCGGGCGTTGCGGTCTGCCTCGGTGGCCTTGCGGGTCTCCTCTTCGGCCGCCGCGCGGGCCGCATCGGCCGCCTTCTGCGCCGCGCGCGCTTCTTCCAGGGCCTCCTGTGTCGAAGCATTGGCTGCCTCCACCTCCGCAAGGGCGCTCCGCGCCTCTGCCGTTGCGGCCCGGGCCTGGGAACTGGCCGTCTCGGCCCTTTGCTGGGTCGCGATCTGTTTGCGCAGGGACCACCAGATAATGGCCGCCACGGTTACGACGACGGTTCCGTGCAGCAGGGTCCGCTCAAGATTTTCTATCAGGCTGAAGGAAGGATAGACCAGCTGCGGCATCAGCACCGACAGGCTCAGGTGATGGACTGCAATCATCGCAGCCGTAGCGATAATCACCGCAGGCTCGCGGAGGTACATGCAGATGGCCAGAAGCGCGAAAAAGAGCATGTGGCTGTCCATCTGCCAGGAATGGCCCGAAAGCGCTGCAGTGATGCAGATGGCCTGCCCAACCAGCCCCACACCGACGTAGATCTTACCCGCCCGCGTTTCGGACCGTGACGCCAGGAGCGCCAACCCGGCAAAACCGAGTGCCGCGATGCCCACCGGCCAGATGCTGTTGCCGACGAGCCAGGCCGACGCCGGCGAAAACGGCACGAGTCCCAGACTGCCCAATCCAACATGCAGCGCGGCCTTGTCCACCTCGCTCTGCTCCGCCACGATCTTCGCGCCGCTCATGTCGGCACGCCGCAAAGACCCGCAGCAGCCCGACCGTCGAGGACGAACCAGGCCCCGCCTGCCTTGACCCGCGCGAAAAAGGCCGCATCGTCGGACTGCGCAAAGCTGGCAAGGCGCGTCCCGACGGGGCCAATCGGCTGACCCCCGGCGCTTTCGATGATCGGCGGCAGGGTCACCCATGGCGGTGCGACGACCAGGGCCACCTCACCCGGTGCAGGCTGGGCGGCGGCGAGCGAAATCAGGGGGCCAAGAAGCCCCAGGCAGATGCAAAGGCTGATGTGATAGGCAAGGGACACGGGGACAAATCTCCTGTTGGCGCCCCCCTCCTCTAGAACCGAAGACTGAACATCCCTCTAACCGCGCCGCACCGGAACCTCATAGCCGCGCTCTTCGGGCTCATCGTCCACCAGTTCCTGCGGGAAACCCGGCGCCCGGATGCTGAGCCCGGTTGCCTCCTCCAGCCGTTCAATCATCCGGTCCGATTGGGCCCTTTCGCCATAGCGCGCCTGCCCGTCCGCAAGCATAGAGATCATCAGGGGCGACAATTCCAGCGGCACGCCATTGTTATCGGCGATCTTCTGGAACAGGCCCACATCTTTTTGCACCAGATCGAGGGTGAAGTTCACATCGCGCGAGCCCGACAGGATCAGCTGACTCTCGGTCTCGTGAACAAAGGAATTACCGGATGAGGCGGCGATGGCCTCATAGGTCACACCGAGGTCGATGCCCGCCGCCTTCATGACTGTCAGCGCCTCGCAAAGGCTCAGCAGGTTGATGGTTGCCAGGTAGTTGGTCATCACCTTCAGCGTGCTGGAGGTGCCCACATCGCCCACGTGCAGGATGCGACGGCCCATGTGGGTGAGGATCGGCAGGACCCGGTCGAAGGTTTCCCGCGTACAGCCTGCATAGATGGATATGTTGCCCGTATCGGCGCGGTGGCAACCGCCCGAGACGGGGCAATCCACCGCCGCGCCGCCCGCGGCGATGACCTGATCGGCGTGATCCTTGATCTGCTCCGCATCCGTCGTGGACATCTCCATCCAGATCTTGCCGGGACCGACCAAAGGCAGCATCTCTGCCACCACCGCAGCGCAGGCTTCGGGACTGGGCAGGCAGGTGATAACCGCGTCGCAATTCTGCATCAGCTGCGCGGCGGAAGCTCCTGGTTCTGCGCCCTTTTGGGCAAATCTGTCGACCAGCGCGGCATCCAGATCGAATACCGTCAGTTCGACACCGTTACGCAAGAGAGAGCCCGCCAACTTGCCGCCCACATTTCCCAAACCGATGAAACCAACTTTCATAATGCCTCCCGAACTTTTGACCCATGAGCGAGACACCTGCGCGACTTGTCGCGCCCGTTCGCGACGCCTGGACAAGGTGGCAGCAATTTCTTCGAAGCAATTGGGTTGGGGTCCTGAAGAAGATCCGGCCCCCCTGATCCGCCCTTTGACAAATAGTCTCGCGCGGGCTCAACTCCGCGGCATGAGCTATCCCTCCAACCAGCCGCCCCAGCGGCCCGGTGACGCGGCCGCGGGCATCGATGTCACGGATGATTTCGAAGGCTTTTCCCAGCGCAATGACATCTTCACCCGCGCCTTTTGGGACCCGCGTGTCCGGTCCAAGAAGACCGACGCCTTCTTCGCCTCCTACCGGATGGAGGCGACCCCGCGCCGGGGCGACGGCTTTACACAGCGCGATTTCGCCCTGCGCAATGCTTCCTGGCTGGTGAGCGATCTGATCTCGGAGCGGGACGGCGAAAATGGCCGCCGCGAGGGCTTCCAGGCCGCCATCTCTGACGACACCCCCGTCGCCCCCATGCGCCAGCAGATCGACGATCCAAAGGCCATGTCGGCCGAGGTCAAGCGCATCGCGACTTTCTTTGGCGCGGACCTTTGCGGAATTTGCGAGATGGATGACCGCTGGCTTTACACCGCTCGCGTCGATACGCGTGACTTCTCGGAGGCCCCGAATGACCTGCCTGCGGACATGACCCACGTGATCGTCATGGGTCACCAGATGGAGGAAGACCTGGTCGCCACCTACCCCTCCGCCCTGGCCGGAGCCGCGACGGGGCGGGAATACAGTCATGAGGCGGCCATCGTGATGCAGCTGGCCGCCTACATTCGCAATCTTGGCTACCGGGCGACGGCCAGCATGAATGACACCGGTCTTGTGATTCCCTACGCGCTCAAGGCGGGGCTGGGCGAATATGCCCGCAACCAGATGGTGATCACGCCCCAGTTCGGGCCGCGCCTGCGCTTCTCCAAGGTTTTCACCAACCTGCCGCTGGCCGCTGACGCCCCCAACCCCTTGGGCGTGCGCGCCTTCTGTGACATCTGCACCAAGTGCGCCGACGCCTGCCCGGTCAAGGCCCTGCCCTACGGCCCGCCGGAAGTGGGAGGTGACAATGCCTCGGCCATCCGAGGCGTGCGCAAGTGGACCTCGGACGCCGAAAAATGCTTTGGCTTCTGGGCAAAGATGGCATCGGATTGCGCCATCTGCATGCGGGTCTGCCCCTTCAATCGGGACTTCTCCAAAGCGCACCACCGGCTTTGGCTGAGACTTGCGCTCTCACCCCTGCGCAGGCTCGCGCTCTGGCTCGATCGGGGACGCGGCGGACGGCGCAAACCCGCGGACTGGTGGGCGAGAGCAGAATGACCGACGGGCTGAGTCACATCACCTTCGTCGTGCAAAACCTTGACCGGATGGAGGAAATCCTGGTCCGTGTTCTGAAGGCCCGGAAACTTTATGACAGCGAAGAGAAGACCTTTTCCCTCTCTCCCGAACGATTTTACGACGTTGGCGGTGTCTGGGTTGCGGTCATGCAGGGAAAGAGCCTGCCCACCCGCACCTACAACCACGTGGCCTTTCGGATGGGTCCTGAGGAATATGACGCGCGGCTGGCAGAGATCCGGGCGCTGGGACTGGAGGTCCGCGAGGGCCGCGCCCGTGTGGAGGGGGAAGGCCACTCGATCTACTTTCATGACCATGACAATCATCTCTTTGAGCTGCACAGCGGGACCTTGGAAGAGCGACTGGAAAGCTACGCGCAGGGGCGCGAGAGCGATTAGGCGACTGCTCGGTTCAGATGCTTTGGAACAAGGGCAGCGCCTCCCCAGAGGGTCGGGTCGGCGCTGCCCGGCTTGACGCTGGGTGTCACATCGCCGCTTCCGTCTTTGCGACAGGCAATCCGGTCGTGGGGGCCCTCTGTGCATTTGCGCACCATCCCCGTGAAACGTCGGAGATTGGCACTCCGCCGCGCACTCCCTATCTAGAGGTCAGGTCAGAATAAGGAGGATTCCATGTCCCTCAGACCCACACTGGAAACCCGCCGCGCCATCCCGACGCTTGAGGGCGCAGGCGTCAAGCTGCACCGTGCCTTCGGCTTTCAGGACCCGAGCGAGCTGGACCCCTTCCTGCTCTTTGACG
>JABDKA010000065.1 GCA_013002405.1 Sulfitobacter sp.
CATGCCCGGTCAAAGTCAAGACTTCAGCGGAGATGGTCCAAGACGTCAGCCAGCCCGGCACTCGCTCGCCGAAAAGACCGCTCGCGGCACCGGAATGCAAAACGCGGCGCTGAGGGAATTCAGATTAAGAGCATGATATTTATTAATAATATCCCACCCCGCGCCAGGCAAGGGGAGGATCCCTTCTTGCCCAGAATTGCCGATCTGGCCTAGCCAAGCGCGGATCGGCTGCGAAATAATCAAAAAGATTTTCCGCCCTTACACAAAATAAATGATCGTTTCTGTTCCGCTCTGCGGAATGGGTGTCCGTCGCCCTGGAAAAGGTTCGCCAAGGTGACCGGATCCGTCCCCGTCAGCCCCGCGCGCTAAGCGTTTCCGCCGCCTTGATCAGCATCGGACCATAGACCGTCTCAAGTTGTTTCTTCTTCACCCGGAAGGAGGGGCCGCCGACGTTGAGACCGTAGGTCAGACCGCCCCCCAAGGAGTGGACCGGCACCGCAATGCCGTTCACATCACTGAGCCAGGTTCCGTAGCCCGTACAGAACCCCTTTTCCTCAAATTCCGCGAGCGCCTCCGCCAGTTGAGCGCGACCTTCCGCCTCCGTCTCGGCCCCTCTGGCGCGGGCGATGTCAAAGACCCTCTCCCGCTCTTGCTCCGTCATGCCGACCAGGATGGCGCGCCCGATGGCCGAATGAAAGATCGGCAGGCGCGATCCCACGCGGATGGCCAGCGTCACTCCCTCGCGGGAATTGGAGGTGGCGAGATAGACCGCGTCCAGCTGGTGCTGCTCTGCAAGGGCCACGGTGATATAGGAATTGGGCCCGTCGCGCAGCGCCTGCATTTCCTGCCTGGCCCGCTCGCCGATATCCATTCCAGCCAGCATCGAAAAGCCCAGCTGGAGAACCCCGGCGCTGAGGCGGTAGGTGCCGGCACGGCTGTCGGCGGCCAGGTAGTCCAGTTCGCAAAGCGTGTGGGTCAGCCGTGAAATCGTGGCCTTCGGCAGCCCGGTCCGGTCCGCGATTTCACTGTTTGTGAGGGTGCGGTCATTCTCTCCGAAACAGCGCAATATTTCCAGCCCGCGCGCCAGAGCCGTGACAAAGTTCCGGTCCTTCTCCTCCCCCTCCTGATCAAGCGCCTCCACCTGCCCCTAGCCCCTGTCCAGAGCGGCCAGCCCGTGCTGGGCAAAGACCGGGACAAAAGCACCCAGCTTTTTCGCCCGCTCGGGGTTGGAGGCGTTGCCGTCCAGCCCGCGCTTGAGCACGCCCTGCACGATCCCCGCCATGCGGAAAAAACAAAAGCTGAGGTAGTAGCCGAAGTTCTCGATCCCATCGAGCCCGCGACGTTCGCAGTACCTGGCAATGAAGGCTTCATCCGTCGGCAGACCAAGGGCCGCCCGGTCCAGACCACCCATGCCGCGCCCTTCGGTCCCGGCGGGCAGCTGCCACTGCATGATGACGGCGGCCAGATCGGCAAAGGGATGGCCGATGGTCGACAGCTCCCAGTCCAGCACCGCGCGGCAGTCGGTCGTCACCGCGTCAAAGATCATGTTGTCCAGCCGGTAATCCCCATGCACCAGTGTGCGCTGCCCGTCGTCCTCGGGCCGCTCCGCCACGAGCCGCTCCATCAGCGCATTCATGGCCGGAATGTCCTCGGTCTCGCTGGCCTTGTACTGCTTGGTCCAGCGTCCCACCTGCCGTTCGAAATAGTTGCCGGGCGGGCCATAGTCGGAAAGGCCTACCGCGTCGATGTCCACTTCGTGCAGGGCGGCCAGCACCCGGCCCATCTCATCGATGATCGCTCCCCGGTCAGCGGGCGACACATCCGGCATGGCCGGTTCATTGAAGTTTCGCCCCGGGACGTGATCCATGATGTAGAACATCGAGCCGATCACATTGTCATCTTCGCAAAGCAGATGCATTCGGGCGACAGGCACATCCGTATCGGCTAACGCCCGCTGCACACGGAATTCCCGATCTACCGCATGGGCGCTTTTCAGCAATACTCCGGGCGGCTTGCGGCGCAAGACATAGTTTTTGGCGGGCGTCGCCAAGAGGAAGGTCGGGTTCGACTGACCGGTCTGAAACTTCGTCACCTCCATCGGCCCCGCAAAGCCGGGCAGGTGATCCTTGAGATAGCTGGCAACCGCCGCTTCATCGAGTTTCTGGGTATCCGCGCTCATCCTTTCCCCCTCAGCTATAGCTTAACAGTGCCGCGCCTTCGGACGAGGCAAAATGTGGCGTGGCGTTGAATTCGTGGAGGGAACAGCGGTCCCCCTTGAACATGAAGCGGGTGAGGCTCGTGTTTTTCACCTGCAGGTTAAGCTCCATCATGTGCCGCCTGGGCGCGCCGAGGACCGTCGCTGTCATCTGCCCGATCACGCCGCCGGAAGAGATTACAAGCACGCGCTTGGCCTCCGTATCTGTGGCGAAGCGGCGCGCGGCCTCAACCCGCTCGGCAAATTCAGCGTAGGTCTCTGATGCTCCGTCGAAGGCCGCATCCTGCCACTCAAAAACCGTCTCGCGCAGGGCGCGGAAATGGGTCCTGCGATCCCCCTTCACCAGTTCGGGCACCTGACCATTGAAACGGGCGAGAAGGAGGTCGTGGAAATCATACTCGTTAAAGCCCGCGTGCTCTTCCGGTGCCGCCTCGTATCCCATCGAAGCCAGCGTGTCCTTCTGCCGCTTCAGCGTGCCGGTTACCAGCCGATCCGGATGCCAGTCCATTTCCCGCAGCAGTGCGCCCACGGCTTCCGACTGGCGGTGACCAAGATCGGAGAGCACATCGTAGTTGTCCTTCCCGAAGGAGGCCTGCCCGTGGCGTATGACCAGCAATTCAGCCATTAGCGCGCCGCCCCGGGTTTGACCTGGAGCCTCGACCCCAGCAGCGAAAGGCCCCGGGTCAAGCCCGGGGCGTGAGCAAACAAGAGCTTCACAAAAACTCCGCCGCCAGCTTCTTGCCCGCCGCAAGGTACTCCGTTTCCATCCGGTCCACGATGGCACCCGCCGGCCCGACCGACTTTACCGCACCAATCCCCTGCCCCGATCCCCAGATCGTCTTCCAGGCCTTGGGCTTGGAAGAACCGGATGAAAAGTTCATGGCACTGGCATCGGATTCCGGCAGATTGTCCGGGTCCATCCCCGCCTCGCGCACCGACCCTTTCAGATAGTTCCCCCAGACCCCGGTGAAGAGAGAGCTATAGACGATATCCTCCGCGCCCGAATCCACGATCATGTCCTTGTAGCCCTGGTCGGCATTGGCCTCCTCCGTGGCGATGAAGGGCGATCCGGTATAGCCGAAATCCGCCCCCATGGCCCTTGCCGCCAGCAGGCTTTCACCCGTAGAGATGGCACCGGAGAGGGCAACGGGGCCGTCAAACCATTCGCGGATCTCGCGCATCAGGGCGAAGGGCGATTGCTGACCTGCATGGCCCCCGGCCCCGGCGGCCACTGCCACCAGACCATCGGCTCCCTTCTCAATCGCCTTCTTGGCGAAGGTATTGTTGATGATGTCGTGCAGGACGACCCCGCCGCAGGAATGGGCCGCCTCGTTCACCTCGACCCGCGCACCCAAGGAGGTGATCCAGATCGGCACCTCGTGCTTGACGCAGATCTCCAGATCCCGGTCCAGCCGCGCGTTTGAGCGGTGCACGATTTGGTTTACCGCGAAGGGGGCCGCTGGATTGTCCGGGTTGGCCTGATTGTAGCGATCCAGCTCTTCCCTGATCTCCGTAAGCCAGGTGTCCAGCAGGGGATGCTCCCCTTCCGCTTCCCGCGCGTTGAGCGCCGGAAAGGAGCCGATCACCCCGGCCTTGCATTGCGCCAGCACCAGCTGGGGCACCGAGATGATGAAAAGCGGTGAGGCGATGAGCGGGATGCGCAGCCCTTGCAGCGCCTTTGGAAGATGGGAATCGTCGCGGGGCATGGCACCTCCGAATGCGTTCATGTTGACGGTCAGAGGACGGGTGAAACCGCCCCGTTTGTTGGCAAATCTCACGCCCCTCCCCGGACTTGATCCGGGGCCTCGACGCAGGAGCGAAGAGGTCCCGGCTCAAGGCCGGGACGCGATGAGCAATTGGCTCTCACAGAACCTCGAAAAGGCCCGCAGCGCCCATGCCGCCGCCCACGCACATGGTGCAGACGACATACTTGGCACCGCGCCGCTTCCCCTCGATCAGCGCATGACCGACCATCCGGGCACCCGACATGCCGTAGGGGTGTCCGATGGAAATGGCGCCGCCGTTCACATTCAGCAGCTCATCGGGAATGCCCAGCACGTCGCGCGAATGGATCACCTGCACGGCAAAGGCCTCGTTCAGCTCCCACAGACCGATGTCTTCCATGGTCAACCCATGCGCCTTCAGAAGGGGCGGCACGGCGTAGATGGGGCCAATGCCCATCTCATCCGGCTCCAGCCCTGCGGCCATCACGCCCACGTAGCGGCCCAGCGGTTCAAGCCCCGCTTTCTCTGCCGCCTTGGCCTCCATGATGACAGAGGCCGATGCACCATCGGACAGCTGGGAGGCATTGCCCGCCGTAATGTACTTGCCTTCCTTGATCACCATCCCGTCCTTGAACACGGGCTGCAGACCGGCAAGGCTTTCCGCCGTGGTACCCGGACGGTTGCCTTCGTCCTTTTCCAGAGTCACCTCATGGTGAGAGATTTCCTTGGTCTCCCGGTCCTGCATCATCATGGTGGTGGTCATGGCCACGATTTCATCGTCCAGCTTGCCCGCCTGCTGGGCCTGATGGGTGCGCTCCTGGCTTTGCGCGGCGTAGGCGTCCTGCGCCTCGCGGCTGATGTTGTAGCGGTCCGCCACCGTCTCCGCCGTCTCCAGCATGGACATGTAGATGGCGGGCTTGTTCTCCATCAGCCAGGGGTCGGCCTTCACCCGCATCTCAGGCGTCTGCACCATGGAGATGCTGTCGACTCCGCCGCCGACGACCACATCCATCCCGTCCATCACCACCTGTTTGGCCGCCGTCGCGATGGCCATCATGCCCGAGGCACACTGACGGTCCAGCGACATGCCTGCAACGGTCACGGGCAGGCCCGCCCGGATCGCCGCCTGCCGCGCGATATTGCCCGCCGAATGGCCCTGCTGCAGGGCTGCACCGATGACGACGTCCTGCACCTGTGCGGGATCGACACCCGCACGTTCAACCGCATGCTGGATGGCGTGACCACTCAGGGCCTGCGGCGTGGTGTTGTTGAAGGCGCCCCGGTAGGCCTTGCCGATGGGGGTCCGGGCCGTCGATACGATAACTGCGTCGCGCATGGTGTCTCTCCTAATTTATCTGGTTACCAATCCAGCTTCAAACCACGGGCCTGTGCTGCATTGAGGGCGTATTTCTTGGTCTGGCTGAAGGCGTCGGTCAGTTCTTCCTGACCCTCTGCCGATGAAATGTCCGCGAACTGCGCGGCCACTGTCTCGGGCGTATTATCAGCGTCCATCAGGGTGATGCCTTGGGTCTCATAGACCTTGGTCAGGGCAAAGCTGCCCGCCCCGGCCCCGAGGATGCAGCGCGAAGGCGCATCCTCACTGACAAGATACAAGAGCCCCGGCGTTATCGTCTCGGGCGCCAGCAACTCCGCCGCCTCGGCAGGCAACAGCTCCTCCGTCATCCGCGTCGCCGCAGTTGGGGCCAGCGTGTTCACCCGAATATTGTCCCGTGCCCCTTCAAGGTGCAGCACGTTCATCAACCCCATCATCGAAGCCTTGGCTGCACCATAGTTTGACTGGCCAAAGTTCCCGTAAAGCCCGGAGGCTGAGGAGGTGAAGACGATCCGTCCGTACTTCTGCTCCCGCATGATCGGCCAGCAGCAGTGGGCCACGTTGGCCGATCCGATCAGGTGAACGTCGACCACCTTACGGAAGTCGGCCATGGACATCTTGGCGAAGGTCTTGTCTCGCAGGATGCCCGCATTGTTCACAACGATGTCGATCCGGCCCCAGCGGGTCACAGCCTGCTGAACCATATCGATCACGCCATCCTCGTCCGACACGTCACAGCCGTGGGCCATGGCCTCACCGCCCATCGCCTCGATCTCGGCCACCACCGCCTCGGCGGCTTCCGAAGACGCGCCCGAGCCATCGCGGCTCACGCCCAGATCATTGATCACCACCTTCGCGCCACGGGCCGCCAGCCCCAGTGCGTGCGAACGGCCCAGCCCCGTCCCGGCGCCGGTGACAATGGCCACCCGGTCGTCAAATCGTATCTCAGCCATTAATGTAGAGCCTGTTCAAAAATGTTGGGTCCCGACATCACGTTGATGCCGCCACTTACCGGAATGATCGCGCCGGTCACATAGGCCCCGCCCTGTCCGCAAAGGAACAGCATACAGCCCGCGATATCCTCATCCCGGCCCACACGCTTGAGTGGCACGTCCTTGCCAACCTTGTCGCGCGTGTCTTCATTGGCCGTAGCAAAGGCCGTCATCCGGGACACGAAGGGACCGGGCGCCAGAGCGTTGACCGTGACGTGATGCCCGGCCAGTTCCTTGCCCAGGATGCGTGTCATATGGTGCACCGCCGCCTTGGACATTGAATAGGAATAGGCCCCATCGCCCATCTCCCGCTCACCCATGACGGAACCGACATTGACCACCCGCGCAGGATCTTCCTCAGAGGTGGAGGCAATCAGCATCGGCAAGAGCTTTTGCGTGAGATCGAACATGCCCGCCACATTCACGTTCATCACCTTTTCCCAGGCGTGGTGTGGGAACTGTCCCATCGGTGCCCCCCAGGTGATGCCTGCATTGTTCATCAGGATGTGCAGCTTGTCGGTGCGTTCCTTCACGGCGGCGACCAGTGCGTCGATGCCTTCCTCGGACCCGACGTCGCCGACAAAGCCGATGGCCTTTCCGCTTGCACCCAGTGCGTTCAGCTCTTCTGCAACCGCCTCGCAGGCGCCTTCCTTGCGGCTTGCCATCAAAACCGTGGCCCCCGCGCGCACCAGCGCCTCGCAGGCCATGCGCCCGATCCCCGTCGCCCCGCCGGTGACCAGCGCCACCTTACCGTCAAGCCCGAATAGCGTCTGAATATCCATCAAAATCCCCTCGCTGCCGCGACCCGTTCGGCGTGGTAGCTGTAATCACCCAGCCATTCCGCCCCGACCCGCGCGCGTTTCATGTAAAAGCCCATGTCGTATGCATCGGTCATCCCGATCCCACCGTGCATCTGCACCCCTTCGATCACCGCCAGCTTGGCCGTGTCGGTCGCCCGCGCCTTGGCGATGGAAACCGCCAACGCGGCATTCTCAGGATCCTCGTCCAGCATGCGGCCTGCATTCAGGATGGCCGATGCCGTCACTTCGATCTCACACCACAGATGCGCTGCGCGATGCTGCAGCGCCTGAAAGCGCCCGATTTCAACCCCGAACTGCTTGCGTTCCTTGAGGTATCCCACGGTCATGTCAAAGGCCCCCGCGGAAAGGCCGGTCATCTCAGCGGCAAGGGCCGCCTGCCCGGCCTCAAGCGCGGGCTTCAGGACGGTCATGGCCTGATCCACCTGCCCCAGCACGTCTTCCCCCGTCGCCTCAACATTCTCAAATGTGATCCGCGCCGCATCACGGGCGTCAATCATATCTGATGGGTCACGTGATACACTGGCGCGGTCGGCCGGGATGTCAAAAAGCGTCAGTCCGGCATCGGTGCGGGCCAACACCAGCAGACGCTCCGCCAACCCGCCATCGACGACAAACTGTTTGCGTCCGTTCAGCCGGAACCCGTTCCCCTCCGCCTTGGCCTCAAGCTGGGTTGCGTCGGGATCGAACTTGATCCCCTCGTCAATCGCCAGCGCATAGGTGGCCTCACCGGAGGCGATCCGCCCCAGTGCCTCTTTCGCACGGTCGTCCGACACTTGCCGCAATGCCGTCGCCGCGATCACGGCAGTGGAGAGGAAAGGAGAGACCGCAAGCGTCTTGCCCATCTCCTCGGCAATCACGTTGGCCGCCGCGAACCCCATGTCAGAGCCGCCCGCCTCCTCCGGTACCAGCACACCGGCCCAGCCCATATCGGCCATCTCTTTCCAGAGCGCCGCATCGTGCCGCTCCCCCGCGTCGCGCATCTCGCGCAGCTTCTTGACCGGGGCCGCACCATCTAAAAACCCGCGCGCCATATCGGCAAGCATGGTTTCCTCTTCCGTTCTTACCAGTTTTGCCATCTTTCCTACCCCGGAAGCCCAAGCACACGCCGCGAAACGATCGAAAGCATCACCTCACTCGTCCCGCCTTCGATCGAATTTGCCTTGGTACGCAGCCAGTCCGCCGCACGGTTGCCCAATGGCCCATTCCATTCCAGGGCGTCGGACCCGCCCGCCGTCATCATCAGCTCATGGCGCTGCTTGTTCAGTTCGGTCCCCATATATTTCAACATGGCACTAGCATCGCCCGCCCCCTGCCCCGCCTCGGACTGGTCCTTGTAGCGCTCAAGCGTCAGACCGATGGCAAGCGAGTTTACCTCGCAGCGCATGGCATCGGCGCGCAGGATCGCGTCCATCTCTTCCATCGTTTCCGACAGGACGGCGCCCAGCGCCCGGCCCGTGCCGGTCAGACCACCGGCACCACCGGAGATCATCTCACGCTCGTGGGTCAGGAGGTACTTGGCCACGTCCCAGCCCTTGTTTTCTTCCCCCACGATCTGGTCTTTCGGCACCACCGCGTCGGTAAAGAAGGTCTCGCAAAAAGGAGAAATGCCGCTGATCATCTTGATCGGCCGCGTCTCAACCCCGGCCTGATCCATATCGCACAGCAGGAAGGAGATGCCCTTGTGCTTGGGTGCCTCCCGGTCCGTGCGAACCAGTGCGAAAATCCAGTCGGCCTTGTCCGCGTAGGAGGTCCAGATCTTCTGCCCGTTCAGCAGCCAGTGATCGCCCTTGTCCTCGCCCTTGGTCTGGACATTGGCCAGATCGGACCCAGCCCCCGGTTCCGAATAGCCCTGACACCAGCGAATCTCTCCGCGTGCGATGGGCGGCAGATAGTGCAGCTTCTGTTCGTGCGATCCGAAGTGCAGCAGCGCAGGCCCCAGCATCCAGATGCCAAAGCTCTCCAGCGGCGACCGCGCGTTGATGCGGTCCATCTCCTCGCGAAAGATCTTTTCCTGATCGCGGTTCAGCCCTGCGCCACCGTATTCGACCGGCCAGCGCGGCACGGTATAGCCCTTGGCGGCGCACCGCTCCAGCCAGACCCGCTGCGCATCGGAGGTAAAGACCCAGTTCTTGCCGCCCCAGCAAATCCCTTCCTCGGTACGCAAACCATCCCGCATCTCCTGCGGACAGTTCTCTTCCAGCCAAGCGCGCAGATCCGCACGGAACGCTTCCAGGCTCTCGCCACTCATCCCAAAATCCTCCCTTGGGGATGTCACATCAAATTGCGGACATCCATTCCGCTGTGCAGAATGACCGCCCGAAATTCGATTGACAAGGTGCAACGCCACGTCTCACCTTTCGCCGAACCAATAATTGAGGGAGGTGACGATGAAAGCGATGTTGAGCAAGGCGCCCGGTGGCCCGGAAACACTGGTGCTCGAAGAGATGGAAGACCCCACGCCCGGCAAGAAACAGGTGGTCATCCGCGTTCACGCCGCCGGCGTCAATTTCCCCGACACTCTGATCATCAAGGATCTCTACCAGATGAAGCCGCCCCGCCCCTTCGCCCCCGGCGGAGAAATCGCGGGTGACGTCGTCGCTGTCGGGGAAGGCGTCAGTCATCTGGCAGTGGGCGACCGCGTGATCGGAATGACCGGCTTCGGCGGTTTCGCCACCCACGTGGCCGCCGACGCAAACCGCTGCATCAAGATCCCCGACGACATGCCCTACGATGAGGCTGCCTGTCTTGTCCTTACCTACGGCACATCCCACCACGCGCTGAAAGACCGGGCCGAGATCAGGGCGGGCGAAAGCCTGCTGATCCTCGGGGCCGCAGGCGGTGTGGGTGTGGCCGCCATCGAGCTGGGCAAGGCTGCAGGTGCCAAGGTCATCGCCGCCGTCTCCTCCGAGGAAAAGGCCCAGTTCTGCCGCGACCTCGGCGCGGATGAGACGATCATCTACGACCGTGATCTGGACCGCGACGGGCAAAAGGAATTCTCCGCCCAGATCAAGAAGCTCGCGGGCGGCGAAGGGGTCGACGTGGTCTATGACGCAGTGGGCGGCAACTATGCAGAACCAGCCGTGCGCGCGCTGGCCTGGAAGGGCCGCTTCCTCGTCGTGGGCTTCCCCGCGGGCATCCCCAAGATCCCGCTCAACCTGACGCTGCTCAAGGGTTGCCAGATTGTCGGCGTTTTCTGGGGCGCCCACACGATGCGGGAGCCGGAGAAACACGCCGAGAACATGGGCGACCTCTTTCGCCTCTACGGCGAAGGCAAGATCAAACCGCGCATATCAGCCACCTACCCGTTGGAGAAGGCCGGTGAGGCGCTTCAGCTGCTGGAGGACCGCAAGGTGCTGGGCAAGGTGGTGGTGACGGTTGAATGAGGTCCGTAGGGTGCGCATTCACTGCGCACTACCCAACTGCTCAATGGGCGAAAAGGTGCGCAATGAATGCGCACCCTACCGTCTGACACACAAACACTCACAAATGCGACACATCATTGAACCCCCGCACGATCATCCGCTCCTGGTGAATCACCAGCCGGGAGATCGAGCCATTCGCCGCGCCGTTAAAGGCAAAGGGTGCGGCCCCCGTGGCCAGCGCCATCGCCGCCCCCACGACGCCGCCGTGCACCACCACGGCAACCAGTTCATTGGGATGATCCGCCGCCACGCGCAGCAACCCGCGCCGCACCCTCGCGTGCAGCTCGGCGGTCGTCTCGGCACCCGGGATCTCACCCCACTCGTGTCCCTCCCGCGCGCGGATAAAGGCCGGATCGTTCTCACTGGCGCGAAAGCGGTACTCGCCTCCGTCCCAATCGCCCAGATGAACCTCGCGCAGATCCCGCTCCGTGCGCGGCTCCAACCCCAGCGCTTCTGCGAGGGGGGCGGCCGTCTGTTGCGTCCGCCGCATCGTTGTGACCCAAATCCCCCTGATAGGCTCTCTTTTCAGCCGCTCCGCCACGGCCAGCGCCTGCGCCTCTCCCTCGGGCCGCAACGCCGGATCGCCTTGCCCTTCCACCATCGGAAAGGACTGCCCGCGCACCGCCGCCTGCGTCTCCCCATGCCGGATCAACAGAAGGTCCGCCGCCCCTTCCGGCAGCACGAACCGGTGCTGTCTTGCCTCTTTAATCACCAATCACTCCCTCTTTGCCCGCAATAGGACATATCCCATGCAGAACCGCCAGATCATCATCGACACCTTGCCCACCGGGACCCTCAAGACCGACCACTACAGGATGATGGAAACCGACATGCCCCAGCCCGCCGAAGGTGAAGTGTTGCTGCGCGTCATCCTCATGTCCATCGACGCGGCGAACCGTTCCTGGATGAAGGGGGCCACCTACCGCACTGCCGTAAATGCGGGTGATCCTATGCCCACCTACGCCATCTGCGAGGTGGTCGAGAGCCACAGTAGCAGTCTCACGAAGGGCGAGATCGTGGCCGCCGAAGCCACCTGGTCAGACTATATCACGGCCCCCGCCCGCACCTGCCAGAAGCTGCCGAAAGTTGCGCAGCTCAGCCACCTGATGAGCGTCTACGGCATCGCCGGCAAGACGGCTTTCCACGGCCTCATCTCCATCGGGGAGCCCATGCCAGGTGAAACCGTCCTCGTCTCCGCTGCTGCCGGATCGGTGGGTGGCTACGTGGGCCAGATCGCCAAGGCCATGGGCTGCCGCGTGGTGGGGATTGCGGGGGGATCCGAGAAATGCAAATGGGTGCAGGAAGAATTCGGCTTTGACGCCTGCATCGACTACCGCGCGCCGAAACTGTCAAAGGCCCTGGCCCAAGCCTGCCCGGACGGCGTCGATATCTACTTCGACAATGTCGGCGGAAAAATCCTCGAATCCTCCCTCAACTTCATGAACGAACGGGGCCGCGTCGTCTGCTGTGGCGCCATCAGCCAGTATGACACGGACGATGTCATGGGCCCCCGCAACCTGCCCGGAATTGTCGTGGTCAAACGGCTCAAGATGCAGGGCTTTATCGTCATGGACTTCGCCCACAACGACGCCAAGTGCCTGCGCGCGATGAAGCACTGGGTCGCCAACGGTCAGATCAAGGTGGCCGAGGATATCGTCGAAGGGCTGGAAAACGCGCCACAGGCCCTTATCGGACTTCTGAACGGTGATAACAAAGGCAAGCGCATGGTCCGCGTCAGCCTCGACCCCTCATAAGAAAGGATCCAAAAATGTCCGCACTGCAGAACGCCATCGCCCACTACGAACCCCTGATCGGGACCGAAGTCGGTGTCTCAAACTGGATCACCGTTGACCAGCAGATGATCGACGACTTCGCCAAGACGACCCACGATGAACAATGGATCCACGTCGATCCCGAGCGTGCGGCCAGGGAAACCCCCTTCGGCGGTGCGATCGCCCACGGGTTTCTGACACTGTCGCTCGCCAGTCGCTTTGCCTACGACTGTTTCGACCTGCTGCCGGGTCAGGTCATGGGCATCAACTACGGCATGAACAAGATGCGCTTCCTCATGCCCGTCCGCGCCGGTTCCCGTGTCCGCGGTCGCTTTACCCTGATAGAGGTCAAGGCCCGCGATGGCACCTCCATGCTGCGCACCAACAATCTGACGATTGAGATCGAAGGAGAAGAGACCCCCGCACTGGTCGCGGAATGGCTGGGATTGGCTGTCTTCAAGGACTGACGACAGATCCCCAGACCCTCGTGAATGCGGGCCGCCGAACCTGGCTCAGTTGCTAAATGCGCGAAGTTGCTGATTTCAGTGGTGAGCCGTGTAGGATTCGAACCTACGACCCACTGATTAAAAGTCAGTTGCTCTACCAACTGAGCTAACGGCCCACTGCGGGGGTACTTAGAAACCTGTGCAGGGGGGGTCAAGCCCAAACCGCAGGAATCTGTCCCACCCTGCTGGATTACCGCGCGGCCCGGGGTTATATGCCCGCCATGACAGGCGAATTTGCAGATGGCTTGCCCTTCATGAAGATGCACGGGCTGGGAAACGACTTTGTCGTTGTGGACGCGCGCGCGCATGACATTCAGATCACGCCCACCATAGCGAAGGGAATCGGAGACCGCCATTTCGGGGTCGGATTTGACCAACTTGCGGTGATCGGAAAGGGGAAGGCCGATGCGCACCTGACCTTCTTCAATGCCGATGGCTCCCTCTCTGCCGCCTGCGGCAACGCCACGCGCTGCATCGCGCGTTTTCTGATGAATGAAAGCGGCAGCGACCGGCTGCATTTGACCACCGACCGGGGCGATCTGGTGGCAGAGGCCCGTGCAGGCGGGTTCGTCGCCGTGAACATGGGCCAGCCCCAGCTCGACTGGGCCGATGTTCCGCTGGCCCGCGAGATGGACACGCTGGAACTGCCAATCGAAGGGGCCCCGACGGCGACCGGCATGGGCAATCCCCATTGTACCTTCTTCGTTGATGACGTGCATGGGATTGATCTGGAACGCTTCGGGCCAGAGATCGAACATCATCCGCTGTATCCTGAACGGACCAACGTACAAATCGCCCAGATCGTCGCGCCGGACCATATCCGCATGCGCGTCTGGGAGCGAGGTGTGGGCGTTACCTGGGCCTCCGGCTCTTCGTCTTGCGCCTGCGCTGTGGCAGCCGCCCGCCGGGGTCTGACGGGCCGCAGCGTGCGCATTGATCTCGATGGTGGGACGCTGCGGATCGACTGGGGTGAGGATGGCGTCTGGATGACCGGCCCGACGATGCACGTCTTCTCGGGCACGCTGACACCCACCTTTCTGGACAGCCTCACATGAGCGCGCCTGTCTTTTCCAACCACGGCTGTCGCCTGAACGCCTACGAGGTCGAGGCGATGCGCGACCTGGCGGATCAGGCGGGGCTTGAGAATGCCGTCGTCGTGAACACCTGCGCGGTGACCGCCGAGGCGGTCCGCAAGGCCCGTCAGGACATCCGCAAGCTGCGCAAGACTCACCCGGAGGCACGCCTGATCGTGACAGGCTGCGCGGCCCAGACGGAACCCCAGACCTTCTCTCAGATGGCTGAGGTTGATGCGGTCATCGGTAATACCGAAAAGATGCAGGCCGACACCTGGACCGGCCTTGCCGCCGATTTCATCGGTGAGACGGAGGCAGTGCAGGTCGATGACATCATGTCCGTGACAGAAACGGCCGGACACCTGATCGACGGGTTTGGCACCCGAAGCCGCGCTTACGTGCAGGTCCAGAACGGCTGCGATCACCGCTGCACCTTCTGCATTATCCCTTTCGGACGCGGCAATTCCCGCTCAGTTCCGGCTGGCGTCGTCGTGGATCAGATCAAGCGGCTGGTGGACAAAGGTTTTAACGAGGTCGTGTTGACCGGGGTCGATCTGACCTCTTGGGGCGCCGACCTGCCTGCTGCGCCCAAGCTGGGCGATCTTGTGATGCGCATCCTGCGGCTGGTCCCGGACCTTCCCCGCCTGCGGATCAGTTCGATCGACAGCATCGAGGTGGACCAGAACCTGATGCAGGCCATCGCGACCGAACAGCGCCTGATGCCCCATCTGCACCTGAGCCTGCAGCACGGCGATGACCTGATCCTCAAGCGGATGAAGCGCCGTCACCTGCGCGACGATGCGATCCGGTTCTGTCAGGAGGCACGGCGGCTGCGCCCCGGCATGACCTTCGGCGCGGACATCATCGCGGGCTTTCCGACCGAAACGGAAGCGATGTTTGCCAATTCGCTGAAGTTGGTTGAGGAATGTGACCTGACCTGGCTGCACGTCTTCCCCTACTCCGCCCGTCCCGGCACGCCTGCCGCGCGTATGCCCGTTGTGGACGGTCGTGCCATCAAGGACCGTGCCAGGCTCCTGCGGGCCGCCGGAGAGGCCCAAGTTGACCGGCACCTGGCGGCGCAGGTGGGCCGCACCCACGCCATCCTGATGGAGAGCCCGACCATGGGCCGAACGGAGCAATTCACCGAAGTGACATTTGACGCGCCACGGACCGAAGGCGCGATAGTGCGCGCCAGGATCACGGGCCGCAGCGCAACCCGGCTCGCCGCCTGATATCCCGCCTTTGTGATCTACGCCCAAGGGGCTAGTCTTGCCTTCTTTCAGAGAGGGGAGCGTCATGAGCGATATTATCGAATGGGTCTTGGAAATGCGGGTGCAGGAGGGGCAGGCGGACATGGTCCAGCCGCTTCTGGACGAAATGGTGGCCGCCACACAGAAGGATGAGCCGGGGGCACTCCATTACGAATACTATATGCCGGAGGATCGCAGCACCTGCACCGTCCTGGAACGCTATGCGGACAACGCGGCGGTCATGGTGCATCTTGGCAATTTCGGTGCCAAATTCGCGGAACGCTTCCTGGCTGCTTTCACCCCGGAACGCTTTACCGTCTACGGCCCCGCGAACGATGAGGTGCGCGCGGCGCTGACAGCATTCGGTGCCACCCATCAGGCCATGGTCGCAGGCTTCCACCGCTAAGCGGCAGACAAAGAAAAACCCCGCAGAGAAACTGCGGGGTTTTTGCGGTCAAAGCAGTTTGAAAGGCCTTATTCCTTCATCTTCTTCTTCACCGGCGCCCAAAGGCGCTTGTTGGTGAGGTAGAGTAGGACCGACAGGAGCGTGAGGAAAATCACACCGGCAAAACCGGCCTGCTTCCGGGCCATCAGCTTCGGCTCTGCCGTCCACATGAGGAAGGCGGAAACGTCCTGGGACAGGCTTTCAACGTCTGTGGGGGCACCATCGGCAAATTCAACATCGTCACCGTAAAGCGGGGGTGCCATGGCGATCCACTGGCTGGAGAAAGCTGTGTTCTCGTAGAAGATCACGCCAGCCTGCTCTTTCTCTTCGCCCGTATAGCCCGCCAGCAGCGAGGCGATGTATTCGGCACCGCCCATCCCTCTGACCAACTGGTTGATGCCCAGACCATAGGGACCGTGAAAGCCCGCGCGCTTCTTCGCCATCAGCGACAGGTCGGGCGCGTTCTCGATGTTGGACGCGGGAAAGTGATCGGGGGGCGTTGCCTCACGGAAATCATCGATGTCGGGATCGTAGACCTCGTATTGCTTTGCGTATTCGATCACCTGCTCCTCCGGCAGGTGCGGTCCACCTTCATCACCAAGCGTGCGGATTGGAACAAACTTGAGCCCGTGGCAGGCCGAACAGATCTCGGTGTAGACCTGAAGCCCGCGCTGAAGCTGGTTCACGTCGTAGGCACCGAAAGGACCCTCGAAGGAGAAGTCGTAGTCCACGACCTTCGTCTCGTAGTCCCCGGCGGCCATGGCGCCGGAAGCGCCAAAGCCGAGGGCCAGAAGGGCCGACAGGGTGAGTTTCTTAAACATGTTCATCTTCATTACTCCGCCGGCTCGACGATGGTCTTCGTGCCACCGACATTCTTGGCATAGTGTGCTTCATAGTCTTCTTCGATCGTCGCCGGTTGCGGCAGCGGCTTTTCAATGACGCCAAGCAGCGGGAGGATCACCAGGAAGTAGGCGAACCAGTAGGCCGATGCGATCAGTGAGAAGGTCGCATAGGGCTCTTCCGCGGGCATCGCACCCAGCCACATAAGGGCGAAGAAGTCGACGACCAGCAGCCAGAACCACCACTTGAACATCGGACGGTAACGGCCCGACCGCACTGTCGAGGTGTCAAGCCAGGGCACCACGGCGAGGACGGCGATGGAGCCGAACATGGCCAGGACACCGAAGAACTTCGCGTCGATAATGCCACCCGTGATGAAGGAGGCAATTTGCACCACCCACACCTCGGACGTGAAGGCACGCAGGATCGCGTAGAAGGGCAGGAAATACCATTCCGGCACGATGTGCGCGGGCGTCGCAAGCGGGTTCGCCTCGATGTAGTTATCGGGGTGTCCCAGGTAGTTGGGCATGAAACCGACGACGGCAAAGAACACCGCCAGGATCACGGCCAGCGCGAAAAGGTCCTTGATGACGAAGTAGGGCCAGAAGGGCAGCGTGTCTTTCTGCGCCTCCTCCTTGGAGCCGCGACGTACTTCAACACCCGTGGGGTTGTTGTTGCCAGTCGTGTGGAAAGCCCAGATGTGCACGATCACCAGACCCGTGATCAGGAACGGGAAGAGATAGTGCAGGCTGAAGAAACGCGTCAGCGTGGCGTTGTCAACGGCAGGTCCGCCCAGAAGGAAGGTCTGGAGACCCTCTCCCACGAAGGGGATCGCGCCGAAGAGGCCGGTGATCACGGTCGCCCCCCAGAAGGACATCTGACCCCAGGGCAGCACGTAGCCCATAAAGGCTGTTGCCATCATCAGCAGGTAGATCAGGATGCCGATAATCCACGTCACCTCGCGCGGCGCCTTGTAGGACCCGTAGTAGAGGCTGCGGAAGATATGCGCATAGACCGCGATAAAGAAGAGCGATGCGCCATTCATGTGAATGTAGCGGATCATGTGACCGCCGTTCACGTTGCGCATGATGTGCTCAACCGAGGCGAAGGCCATGTCGACGTCCGGCGTGTAGTGCATCACCAGGACGATGCCGGTAATGATCTGCAGGGCCAGCGTGAAGGTCAGCACGATGCCCCATATCCACATCCAGTTCAGGTTCTTAGGTGTGGGGATCATCAATGTGTCATACAACAAACCGACAATCGGAAGGCGGCTGTGCAGCCACTTTTCGCCGTCTGAATTTGGCTTGTAGTGGTCGTGAGGAATTCCAGACATGGTAAGCTCCCTTAACCTAGTTTGATCGTGGTTTCGTCCACGAATTCGGCGACAGGTACTGGCAGGTTGGTGGGTGCGGGACCCTTCCGGATCCGGCCCGACGTATCGTAGTGGGACCCGTGGCAGGGGCAGAACCAACCACCGAAATCACCCGCATCACCCAGCGGAACACAGCCAAGGTGGGTGCAAACACCCATCATGACCAGCCACTCCCCCGTTTCATCCAAGGCCCGGTTCGCATCGGATGCGTCCACCTCGCCCAGGTTTTCGTTTTGTGCGATCGGGTCGGGCAGTTCGGAAATGTCAACGGAACGTGCCGCTTCGATCTCTTCTTCGGTCCGGCGACGGATGAAGACCGGCTTGCCCAGCCATTTCACTGTCAACTGCGACCCTGGCTCAAGGCCGCCTACGTCAACGCGGATCGACGAAAGTGCAAGCACGTCCGCCGATGGGTTCATCTGGTTGACCAGCGGCCAGGCGGCCGCGCCAACGGCTACGGCCCCGGTGCCAGCGGTCGCGTAGTAGAGAAAATCCCTGCGGGTGCCCGCGGTATCGTCTGCGTTTGACACGTAAAATCTCCATTATTCGGTCCCGAACGGACCATTGGAACGGAAAGCCGCACACACCTGTGCTGCCTTTTTTCTGACCGGTTATCTAGCTTGCGGATGCGCGCCCGTCCAGATGGCAAAGCCGCACAAAGGGTCGCACTTTGTCGATAAATCCGGGAAAAGAGGACGCTTCAAGCCTCCGGGGGCCGGGTTTGCTCCATGGATGGGCGCGATTCGAAGGTTTCATACCATTTGGCCAGCGCGTCATTGCCATTGCGCCAGTTCCGGTCTCCATGCCGGAAATCGAGATAGCCCAGCGCGCAGCCAACCGCGATCTGCCCCATGTCCAGCGGGCCGGAGAGGTGGCTGACCCAACGGGCATTAAGCACGGAGAGGGCCCGCGCGATCTTGCTCCATTGCCCTTCAACCCATTCGGGCATCCGCAGCTTCTCCGGGCGGAGCCGCCATTCGTAGACCATCAACAGCGCAGCATCGAGGATCCCGTCTGCCGTCGCCTCAAGCGTCAGGATCTCCCAGTGGCGCGGGCCCGAACCATAGAGCTTGGCCCCCGCCCGGTCATTCAGATAGGCGCAGATGACCCGGCTGTCATAAAGTGTTGCCCCCTCGGGCCGCTCCAGCGCAGGCACCTTGCCCAGCGGATTTTGCGTGATCAGGCCCTCATCCGGTGCAATTGGCGTTGTGGCCCGATCCACCAGCGTCACGTCATCCAGTTGGTTGGTCTCGTGCAGAAGGACCATCACCTTGCGGACGTAGGGGGATGTTGGGGCATAGGACAGTTTCATCGCGACTTCTCCGATCTGGGTTTGGGTCAGTATCGCGCCGCACCGCTTTCCGCGCAATCGCCGCTTTGTACCAATCAGCCCTTGCTCGCACCCCGCATAAGCGCCGCGATCAGGCCCGTCTCACTGCCAAAGCCGTAGCCTGCCACCTGCGCCGCCGCAGCCTCGCGCACCGCGTCCGGCTTGTTCTGACCCAGCTTCCAGGTGCCTTCCACCTCTTCGATGCGCATTTGGCAAGGGACGATCATCCGCATCATCTTTTCCATGACCTCCGGCGTCATCTTCTCCGTCTTCCAGGGTTCCTTGGGCAGCAGGCGGTCTTCGTAGAAGGCTGACTGGCGGTCCAGCAGCGCGCGAAGCTCTTCCTCCGGGCGCAGTTCAATCGTGCCTGTCAGATGGACGGCCACGTAATTCCAGGTCGGCACCTGGTCCGCCACTTCATACCAGTCGGGCGAGATGTAGGTATCAGGGCCCGACACGGCGATCCGGGCAGTGACAGACCCCTGCCGTAGCAGCCGCGCGATTGGGTTGGAGCGGACGAGGTGCAGGTCCAACAGTGTACCGTGGGCGTCCAAAAGGAACGGAACATGGCTTAACAACGGTGCCCCGTCGGTTGAGATGGCGAGGACGCCAAAGGCCCGCTCCCGCGTAAAGTCGAGGTTCTGCGCGCGCGCCGCATCGTGATAAATCGGATTTGGATGCATGGGGCCACCTTCCTGTGAAACGTCACGTCCCTCTTGCCGTCATCCCCGTCTCTTGGCAACTTGGCTGTATTCTCAGGGCGGGGTGAAATTCCCCACCGGCGGTATGCGGGGCATGACCCCGCGAGCCCGCGAGCGGCCTTTCATGATGAGAGGTGCCAGCAGATCCGGTGAGAGGCCGGAGCCGACGGTCATAGTCCGGATGGAAGAGAATGTGCGCCAGTCGCTGCGGTCCCCGGGCCGCTGTGCTGGTCGTGCGATCGCCTTGGGTGACGTGTCTGAACCTGAAGGAGATCAAAAATGACACAGACCCCCAAATTCGCCTTTATCAAAGCCCGCTGGCACGCTGACATCGTCGACCGTGCACTGGACGGGTTTCTGGAGGTTATTGCGGCATCGCAGGTCGATCTTTTCGACGTGCCCGGTGCCTTCGAGATCCCGCTGATGGCACAGCGGCTGGCCCGGACGGGGCAGTACAACGCCATCGCCTGCGCGGCCTTCGTCGTCGATGGCGGCATCTACCGTCACGATTTCGTGGCCCAAGCGGTCGTCGATGGGCTAATGCGGGTCGGGCTGGAGACGGAGGTGCCGATCCTTTCCGTCTCCCTCACGCCGCACCAGTACCAGGAGACGGCGCATCACAACGCCATCTACAGGGACCACTTCGTGAAAAAAGGCAGGGAGGCGGCGGAGGCGGCGCTCGGTCTTCTGGAAACACGGACTGCCGCGGCGGCCTGAACCGGTGAACGGCCCCTAGCCCAAGTACTCACGCAAGGCCGGTGGCGGATTGTCCAGGAGATCCGCCGCCGGAACAGGCGATTCCGCGCGCCCGTCCGCCACATAGATCACCTCCTGCGCGATCCGCCGGACATCGTCCGGGGCATGGGTTACCATCACCAGGCTTGCCCCCGTTTCGGATACCAGCGCCTGAACCAGATCCAGCATTTCGTTCCTCAGCGCGGGCCCAAGCGCGGCAAACGGTTCATCGAGAAGCACCAGCGGCCTTCCTTGGACCAGCACGCGGGCAAGGGCCGCGCGGCTCTGCTGTCCGCCCGAAAGGGCACCGGGGCGCTTGTCGGCGTGCTTGGTCAGTCCAACGCGTTCAAGCGCCGACGCCACCCGCGCGCGGTCTTCGGCAGAAAGACGCATGTCCGGCCGGACACCCAATCCCACATTCTGGGTCACCGTCAGATGCGGAAAAAGGTTGTTGTCCTGGAAAAGCATCGTCATCGGACGCTCCCCCGGGGCCGCATCGGTGATGTCCCGTCCTTCCCAGGTCAGCCGCCCCCGCGCGAGAGGCAGGAAACCACAGAGAGCGGCCAGAAGGGTCGATTTCCCCGCCCCCGACGGCCCGATCACCGCGTAGCGCCGCCCAGGTTCAAGCCTCATCTCCGCTTCAAGACGGAAATCGCCCTGTACGATCAGCCCCTTTTCAAGTGCCAGCAAGGTGCCGCCCTCCCCTGTCGCAAAGCCAGAAGATCGCCAGCGCCATTGCAAGCAGCAACAGGGCAGCCCCCGCCGCCGCCTCCATCCGGTAGGCACCCATCAGGCGATACATCTGCAAGGGCAGCGTGGCCCGCTCAAGATCGGCAAAAAGCGCGATGACGCCCAGATCCCCCACCGACAGCGCCCCGGTCAGCCCTGCGGCAAAGCCGATCTGCGGGGCCATCCGGGGCAGCAGCACCCAGCGCCAGAGCCACCGTCCCCTAACACCGAGCGTCTGCGACAGCCGCCCGAAATCCTGCACGGTGTCGCGCAGCCTTGGGACCAGGATCCGCAAGGCAAAGGGCAGCGCCATGAGCGCATTGACCAGCGCGGTCACCGGCAAGGAAAGAAGTGCGGGGTCCAGCACCGGATTGATCAGGATGAACCAGCCCGTTCCGATCATCAGGGGCGAGGCCGAGAGCCCCAGAAGCCCGATCGCCTCGACTGACCCGCGCGCCCTTGTCGCAATCCAGCCCGCCATCGACAGGGCGATGACAAGAAGCAGCAGGATACTGCCTGCGGCCACCATCAGGGACTGCCCCGCCGCGACCCAGACGGTGTCCGGCATCTGCAGCAAGCCCACGAACCCGCGCAGGACCACAGCCCAGAGCGGCAGCAGCAGGAAGCCGCTCGCCAGCCCGATCAGCACAATGTCCAACGCTTTTGGCAGTCCGCTTCGGGCATCCCACCGCTGCACGGGCCGGTCCTGCCCGCTGCCAAATCCCGCCTCCGGCAGGATCCACAAAGCGGCAACAGCAGCACTTCCGGCAATGACCAACTGCATCACCGACAAAAGCGCCGCGCGGCCCAGATCGAAGTCGAACCGGAAGGCCTGGTAAATTGCCAGCTCAACCGTCGTGGCGCGCGGCCCGCCGCCAAGGGTGAGGGCGACGGCGAAACTGGTCAAGCAGATCACGAAAATCAGCGCCGTCACCCCCGGTACAATCTGGCGCAACAACGGTATCTCGATCACGCGGAACATGGCACCGGGGGTCAGACCAACCTGTGCCGCCAAGCGAAACCTCTCCGCCGGGATGGTCTGCCAGCCTTGCAGCAGCAGCCTTGTCGCCAGCGGCAGGTTGAAAAAGACATGGGCCAGCACCACCCCCTGCAGGCCGTAGATGGAAACCTCCGGCAGGCCCAGCCAGCCCAGCAGGCCATTGACCCATCCGCTGCGGCCAAAGACCGCCAGCAACCCAAGCACCGCCACGATCACCGGCAGGATGAAGGGCGCGCCCAACAGCGTGACCAACACCTGACGCCCGCGAAAGTGTCGCCGCGCCAGCGCGCGGGCAACCGGGATGGCCAGCAGCACCGATATCAGCGCCGACAGGGCCGCCTGCCACATGGTGAACCGGATCGCGGCCCAGTCAGCGGCGGTCAGCCCGCCGCCCCACTCCGCCCGGCTGATCACCGCCAGCAGCGCGGCCAGGATCAGCGCAACGACCAGAGCCGCCGCGCTGATGCCCGTAAAGGTGCTTACTGAGAGAGTGCGCCCAGCCACTCGGCCAGGGCCTCATCACGGATGGCGGGGACCTTGTCAGCCTCGATGAGGCGGGCCTTTTCGGGCGCCACCAGGGCCTCGAACCCCTTGGGCAGGCCACCCGATGGCATCACGGCGGGGTACATCCAGTTGGGCGTCGGCAGGATCGACTGGGCCGCGTCCGAAACCATGAAGCGCACGAAATCCGCCGCCAGATCCGGCTGATCCGATCCGGCCAGACGCCCGACAACTTCGATCTGCATGTAGTGGCCTTCATCGAAGACCGCCGCTGCCTTGCTCTCATCCTCTTCTGCGATGATGTGATAGGCGGGCGAAGTGGTATAGCTCAGCACCATGTCGGCCTCCCCTTCGAGGAAAAGGCCGTAGGCCTCGGACCAGCCCTTGGTGACGGTGACGATATTGTCGGCCATTCCGTTCCAGATGGCGGGCGCCTTATCCCCGTATGCATCCTTGACCCACATCAGCAGGCCCAGCCCGGGGGTGGAGGAGCGGGGATCCTGGATCACGATCTTCAGATCGCTTTCGCCCAGCGCGCGGAAGCTGGAAGGCGGGTCAAGGTCAGCGTTGTGGACAAAGGCGAAATAGCCCCAGTCGTAGGGGGCGAAGGTCGCGTCGGTCCAGGCGATGGGCAGAGCATAGTCGGCACTCACCTCAGTATTTGCAAACAGGCCGGTTTCCTTCGCCG
Source organism: Sulfitobacter sp. (assembly GCA_013002405.1). GTDB lineage: Bacteria > Pseudomonadota > Alphaproteobacteria > Rhodobacterales > Rhodobacteraceae > Sulfitobacter. The sequence goes on from JABDKA010000065.1 coordinate 23,453, forward strand.
CCGCGATCAGGCTGGTGTCGAGTCCGAGGACGACGTCCGCATCGGACCGCGCACCCTCCAGCCTGAGCCGCGCAAGCAGCTCCGCACCATCGCCGTTGGCGACGAATTTCAGATCACAGCCACAGGTCTCTTCAAAGGCCTTTTCAATCTGCGGGCCGGGGCCCCAGTCAGAGACAAAGCTGTCGTAGGTATAGACCACCAGTTCAGGTGTGTCCGCCGCGGCTGCGGAAGCGGCAAGGGTGGTGGCAGCAGCAAGTGCAAGATACTTCATGGCATCCTCCAATGTGCGGCGTTGAGAGGTGATGGATGGATGTCCAGACCTTCCCTCCGCCGGTGTTAACCGGTTCAGGTTCAACGGGTCAGCTTACGCAATCTCAGCCAAAGGATGGCTCCCCGAGGTAGAGTTAGACCTAGGGGGGCAGTATGGGATTGGCAAGGCGAAAGGAGCGAGATTTGAGGAAAGGCATCCTGCGATGTGCGTTTCTGTGAATGGCTGGTAGGGGCCGATTGTGTCGGTTGGAAGTCTTCGGAACATTCGTCGCGAAGGGCGGAGACCGGCCATTCTCCGCATCTGCGAGATTTTCAGGGGCATCAAGTGAAAGCTGACGTTCAAATTGCCGCCGGAACGGCCCTCTGACTGCACCACCGCAAGGCAGCTTCGAGCCCAATATGTGAATTCGATTTTCACGCTGCGTGCGCTCGCAGCACAGATTCTGTTGCGCGTATTTCACCTCATCCGCTCCGGCGCGGTTAGAATTTTGGTTGCTGGTAAGGCTCGCTGCGTTTGACAAATTGTAGTTTCACAAAGCGTGGCGCACGCACATTGCGAACGCACACCGCGATATACTTACAGACGATTCGGGATAAACAATGAAAACTCAGGCCAACCAAGCAAGATGGCCAAGACGACAAGGTCGATCAGGATAAACATTGAGATCCCGCGGAACACTGTGCCGAGGGTGATGCCATAGGACTTTGGAAGCACCGAATTCAGCACAAATGC
>JABDKA010000095.1 GCA_013002405.1 Sulfitobacter sp.
CCCAAGCGGCGAACTTGGCAAGGCGGGGATGGGCGCGCAGGGTTTCGGGTGTGTTATAGTGGCGGGCCAATTCAGCCTCTGTCAGGGTCGCGTGGATCTCCCGGTGGCAGATGTGGTGCATCAGCACGGTCGGGCCGCCCTTGCCGCCTTTCAGCTTGGGGATCAGGTGGTGCAGGCTTTGCGGCACATCGGGCGGGATGTCACGGCCGCAGAGCGGGCAAATGGGATCAGACATGGGCCGGACCTTGCGCGTCAGGGGTTGGGCAGGCAAGAGGATGGCGCGAAATCAACGTAGGGCAAGGCAGAGCATGACCGCCATAATCCGGAAACAGGGCACATGAGCCGGGCGCAGGCGGTCGTGATCGGCGCGGGCCCTGCGGGGCTGATGGCGGCCGAGGCCCTTTCGGCGCGCGGTCTTTCGGTCACGATCTGCGATGCGAAGCCGTCGGTGGGGCGCAAGTTCCTCATGGCGGGGAAGTCGGGCCTGAACCTGACCAAGGATGAGGCTTTTGAAAGCTTCCTTGGGGTCTTCGAAGAGGCTGGGCCGACACTGGCCCCGATCCTGCGGGCCTTTGATGCCCAGGCGGTGCAGGACTGGGTGAGCGGTTTGGGGCAGGAGATCTTTACCGGCAGTACGGGCCGGGTCTTTCCGAAAGTGATGAAGGCTTCTCCTTTGCTGCGGGCCTGGCTGGCCCGGTTGGCGCAGCAGGGCGTGACCATAAGGACCCGTTGGCAATGGTGCGGCTGGTCGGAGGGCGCATTGCGTTTTGCAACGCCCGAGGGGGAGGCGCTGCTTTCCCCTAAAGTGACGGTACTTGCCCTGGGCGGTGCCAGTTGGGCACGACTGGGGGCGACAGGATCCTGGGCAGAGATGTTGAAGGCTGCGGGGATCGCTGCGCATCCTTTCGCCCCGGCCAACGCTGGCATCGCGGTGGATTGGTCGGATCATATGACACGCCATTTCGGCAGTCCGCTGAAGGGCGTAGCCTGGCGCGCGGGCCGCTTCAGGTCGCGCGGGGAGGCGGCCCTTTCCACGCGCGGTCTGGAAGGCGGTGGCATATACAGCGTGTCACGGGGCGTGCGGGAAGGGCATCCGCTTGTGCTCGACCTGCTGCCGGACCTTGATGAGGCTGCGGTCGCGGAGCGCCTGTCCCGCAAGCGGGGCAAAGCCAGCCTGGCCAACCACCTGCGAAAGCGGCTTTCACTGACGCCGGTCCAGATCGCCCTGCTGCAGGAGATGGCGCGGCCCTTGCCTTCTGAACCGGAGGCAATTGCGAAGATCATCAAGTCACTGACCATCAAGAATGCCGGACTGCGTCCGCTGGATGAGGCCATTTCGACCGCCGGAGGGGTGCCCTTCGCCGAATTGGACGCAAGGCTGATGCTGCGGGCGATGCCCGGTGTCTTCGTCGCCGGTGAAATGATCGACTGGGAGGCCCCGACGGGCGGTTACCTGATCACCGCCTGCCTTGCGACAGGGCGCTGGGCGGGCTTAGAGGCCGCTGACTGGGCGGAGGGCTTCAAGTAGGACGCAGTCCCGGGCGTGTTCCGGGACCACGGTGGGCTCAACCCGCGCCGCGCGCCTGTGCGGCCTTGAAGGCAGGCCGGTCGCGCATGGTCTTGGCCCAGGCCCCCAGCCGATCATCCACGCGCGGAAAGCCCGCGCCGATGGACCAGTTGATGCAGTGGCAAGCCAGGATATCCACGTGGGTCATCTCATCCCCGCACAGGAAGGGACCATCCAGCCGCTCTGCAAGGATCGCGGCAGAGCGGGCGAATTCCGCCTTCAGACTGTCCTTGACCGCCGGAACGCGCTGCTCTTCGGGCAGGACAAAGCTGTGTTTTGCCGCCGCCCAGAGGATCGCGTCGAATTCATCGATCAGCCAAAAGGTGATGGCATCCTGCCGCGCGCGGGCGGGGGTGCCAGCAGGGGCCGTCAGCTTGCCGTGCTTGTCGCCCAGGTATGTCATGATGGCGACACTGTCGGTCAGCACCTCATCCCCGTCCAGCAGGGCGGGGATCTTGCCGGTGGGGTTGTATTTCATTGCCTCGTCCGAGCGGGGACCTGCGGGGATGTGAACATACTTTTCGCCCATCTCCTCCAGCATCCACATGACGCGGAATGCGCGGGATTTGATCGCGCCAACAACAGTGTACATGGGGTCTCTCCTTGATCGGTTATCTTTGGGCGCCCAGCATGGCAAGGCGGATGAAGGACCGCTCCACCAGGGCAAGGGCCGGGGCGTTCTGCCCGGCGGAGCGGAGGGTGAGGTCCGTATCGGTCAAGACACCGAGGGCCTTTTCAAGCTTGGCCGCCCCCCAGGCGCGGGACTGGCGCATCATCCGCTCCCGGTCGCGCACGCCGTAGATGGGCGCACCGGGATTGGCGGCGATGCGGTAAAGGGTGCGAAAATGGCGGATCGCCATGATCATGAGGGTGACGGCATTGGCCCCCTGGGCCTGAAGGCGGCTCATCACCGGGCCGATCTCACCCGCGCGGGCCTCGGCGACGACGTGAAGGATGTCATCCACCTCTGCCTCCGTCGAAGTGGGGGCGCAGGCAGTCACGTCCTGGGCGGTGAGCGACGCGGGATCATTGAGCTTGTAGAGCGTCAGTTTTTCCAGCGTCTGGCGGAAGTCGCCCGGATCCAGCGTGCGCGCCAGATCGGCCAGCATCCCCATCGCGTCGGCCTCCGGCTGCAGACCAGCCTCGGACAGCAGGCGCTCAATCTCGGCCCGGTCGGGCGGGTCGTCGTAGATGGCGGCGGCGTAGGCGTTGGGATGCCCCTCAAAGGCCCTGCGCAGTTTGGAGGTTTTTTTCAGGTCGCCTGCCGTCACCACGATCTGCGCATCGCCCGGTTGCCAATCTGACAGGGCATCGATCACCATGGGTGCCACAAGATCGTTCGCCTCTTCGACGAAGGCCGCGCGCGGACCGGGGAAGAACCCAACCGCCTTGATCGCATCCAGCAACATCGCCTTGTCGCGCCGCAACTCACCGGCGGGCATGCGCGCAAGACGCATCTCTTCTTCCGCGTTGGGGCCCAGCAGCGCCTTGAGAAAGGCCTGTCGTTTCAGGGCCACGCGCATGGCATCCGCACCAAAGATCAAAAGACCAGCCTTATCGGGCTGCGGTTTGTTGAAGTAAGCCTTGGCGTCGCGGCTAGACAGTTTCATTTTTTCAGATCTACGGCGAGCAGGCGGGCGACGATCTGGTCGGCCAGAATATTCATCAATCGCTCCCGCGCGTCCCTTTCACCGGCCAGTGTGACCACGGTGGTTCCCGTTGCGGAATAGGCGGTGAAACTCTCGACGTAGCCGGAGGTCACGATCTGACCCGATGTAAGGTCACGTAGGCGATAATCGGCCCGCCCCTGCAGATTGAACCGTTCGATATAGCCTTCGCGGTTCACGGCCAGTTGCCGCTCGTTGGTCAGAATGACGAGGCTTAGGCCATATACAGCACTGTCTCCGCGGCCCAACCGCTCTTCGATCTCCCGCGTCAGAAGATAGCCGTTCTGGTCGCCAGGTTCGTCCACCAAGACCCGGTTCTGCAACTCCGCTCCTGCATTGCCGGGGGCGTAGAGCGGCTCAAACCCGCAGGCGGCCAGCGCGAGCGGCGCCAGCAACAAAAGCCTGCGGAGTGGTCTAGGCGACGACATTCACGATCCGTCCGGGCACGACAATCACTTTCTTGGGGCTGGCCCCATCGAGCGTTCGAACAACAGCTTCGTGGGCAAGGGCGATTTTTTCAACCTCTTCTTTCGGCAGGTCCGCCGCCACCTCGATCTCGGCCCGGCGCTTGCCGTTGACCTGGATCGGCAGGGTGATCGTGTCATCGACCAAGAGTGCCTCCTCGGCCTGCGGCCATAGGGCGTGGACGATGAGGCCCTCACCGCCCTGGTTGGCCCAGATATCTTCGGACAGGTGCGGGGTCATGGGCGACATGAGCTGTGCGAGGGTCATGATGGCCTCGCGCTGTGCCGCCTGACTGGCCTTGGATTTCTGCAGCGTGGCCGTGAATGCATAGAGCTTGGCGATGGCCGCATTAAAGCCAAAGCTCTCAATCCCCATTGTTACGTCATGAATGGTCTTGTGAAGCGCGCGGCGCAGCTCTTCGTCGCCTTCGCCCTTGGCATCGGGGTCCATCGCGGCGATGCGGTCGCTGAGGGTCCATACACGGGTGAGGTGCTTGAAGGCCGCCTCAGCCCCCGAGGCGGTCCACTCCACGTCCCTTTCGGGGGGCGAATCGCTCAGGACGAACCAGCGGGCGGTGTCGGCCCCGTAGTTGGAGATGATGTTGAGCGGATCGACCACGTTCTTCTTGGATTTGGACATCTTGGCGGAGGGGATGATCTCCACCTCCGTGCCGTCTGACAGCCTGCCGTCGCTCACTTCCTCGGGAAGGTGATAGACAGGCCGCCCGTTGGTGTCGCGCGTCTGGTAGATCTCGTGCGTCACCATGCCTTGGGTAAAGAGCGCATCGAAGGGCTCTATGGCCTTTTCTGGCAGATGCCCGGTGATCTGCATGGCCCGGGCGAAAAAGCGGGAATAGAGCAGGTGGAGAATCGCGTGCTCGATCCCGCCGATGTACTGATCGACGTTCATCCAATAGGCGGCGTCTTCCATGTTTGTCGGGGTCTTGGCCCGCGGCGCGGTGAAGCGGGCGAAGTACCAGGACGAATCGACGAAGGTGTCCATCGTGTCCGTTTCGCGTCTGGCCGCAGCACCGCAAGCGGGGCAGGCGCAGTCGCGCCAGGTCGGGTGACGGTCCAGCGGGTTGCCCGGCGTGTCGAAATCCACCTCGTAGGGCAACTCAATCGGCAGGTTCTCTTTTCTTTCCGGGACGACACCGCATGCGTCGCAGTGGACAACCGGGATCGGGCAGCCCCAATATCGCTGGCGGGAAAGCCCCCAGTCGCGCAGGCGGAACTTGGTCACACCCTGGCCGACGCTGTTCTTTTCACAAAAGTCGATGGCGGCGTCGATGGCCTCATTGCCGGTTTGCCACTGCTCACCCGCGAATCCGCGGTTGTAAAAGACCTTTTCGGTCTTGGGGGGCACGTAGGCCTCTTCCAGATCTTCCGAAGCCTCCTCGGAGGGCAAGTAGGTGGAAATGATCGGCAGGCCGTACTTGGTGGCGAACTCAAAATCGCGTTCATCGTGCGCCGGGCAGCCGAAGATAGCCCCGGTGCCATAGTCCATGAGGATGAAATTGGCGATGTAGACCGGCATTTCGTGCGCCGTATCAAAGGGATGACGCACCTTGATGCCCGTGTCATGCCCCTTCTTCTCGGCCGTCTCGATGGCCTCTTCGGTGGTTCCACCCCGGCGACATTCGGCGCAGAAGGCGGCCACCTCGGGATCGTCACGCTCAAGCGCACGGGCGAGCGGATGATCAGGAGAGATGCCGACGAAAGAGGCCCCGAGCAGGGTGTCGGGCCGGGTGGTATAGACCTCGATCCGGTCATGCCCTTCGGGCGCATCGACGGTGGAGAAAGCGAACTGCAACCCGCGCGATTTGCCGATCCAGTTCGCCTGCATCAGTTTGACCTTGGCAGGCCAGTTGTCGAGCCTGTCGAGCGCATCAAGGAGTTCTTCGGAATAGTCGGAGATCTTGAAGAACCACTGGGTCAGCTCCCGCCGCTCCACCAGCGCGCCCGAACGCCAGCCGCGCCCGTTTTCAACCTGCTCATTGGCGAGCACAGTCATGTCCACCGGATCCCAGTTCACGACGGCGTTCTTGCGGTAGACCAGGCCCGCCTGAAGGAAATCAAGGAAGAGCGCCTGCTGCTGGCCGTAGTATTCCGGATCACATGTGGCAAACTCGCGGGACCAGTCGATGGAAAGGCCCAGGGGCTTCATCTGGTCGCGCATGTCGGCGATGTTGCCGTAGGTCCAGTCTTTTGGGTGGCCGCCGATGGCCATGGCGGCATTCTCTGCGGGCATCCCGAAGGCGTCCCAGCCCATGGGATGCAGTACATTATGCCCCGTCGCGATCTTGTAGCGCGCAATTACGTCCCCCATCGTGTAGTTGCGCACGTGTCCCATGTGGATGCGGCCCGACGGATAGGGAAACATCTCAAGCACGTAATACTTTGGCTTGTCGGCGGAACGCACGGCCTCAAAGACGGCATCCCCTTCCCAGGCCTGCTGCCAGCGGGCTTCGATCTCAGCGGGGGTATAGCGGGACATGGGGGGTCAACCTTCGGATAAACTGAAAACGCCGGGCTCTTTGATCACAGAACCCGGCGCGGAAACAAGATGCGAATGGGGCCCTCGTCAGAACCGGTTGTCGGCGATCCGCAGTTCACGGGCGCGCGACAGGATCGCATCCTCAACGGCCCGGACCGTTTCGCGATTGACCGACCGCCCGCCGCTGGTTTGCAAGGCCAGGTTCAGCGAACGCGCATCCAGTGCCGGATCGTCGATCAGAACCGTCGCCCGGTAGGACCGCCCGCCACCCGGCGGCACGCCGTAGCCGGTCACGATCACGCCAGTAAAGGGATCTACCGTCTGGATGGGGAGGAAGTTGAGTACCTCAAGGGAAGCGGCCCAGAGATAGCGGTTCACTTCGACGTTCTGTTCCGCCGTTCTGCGGTTGAAGATCGACCAGATCGTGTTTTCGGGATTGGTCTCTATGTTACTGCGCACATTGGCGTTGGTGTACTGGTCGGGCCGCGCCGTTGCCTCGGTGCCGCCCAGACTGCGCAGGGCACCGCAAGCGCTGAGCGTGCCGATGATCAGAAGTGTCAGTATGAGCCTGCTAGTGGTACGACGCGCCATCCCAGCGTTCCTTTGCCTATTTGGCCTCTGGTCTACCCAAGCCGCACCGCTTGGGCAAGGCATATGATCGGACCGATTCTTTTGGAAATGAAGGCATTTCCGGGGCTCCCGTCGCCGCCTCGCGGCTTCAGTGTGGAAAAACTGTGGCAAAGCTGCACCAATACCAGCGACATTCACATTTGGCCGTGGGAGGTTCCTTGCAAAGGGCGGGGCATTGGAGGCAAACACCCATCCATACCCTTTCCGGATTCCCCGGTCTGGGCATATGAATTCAAACCGAGGGAAAACTCATGAAAAAAGTTCTCTTCGCTACAACTGCCCTGGTCGCGACCGCCGGCGTTGCAGCAGCAGACGTCACGTTCGGCGGCTACGGCCGTTTCGGTCTCCTTTATGTTGAGGATGCCGCCAACGAACTGTCCGTAACCAGCCGTTTCCGTCTCCAGATCGACGCAACCGCTGAATCCGATGCCGGTGTCACCTTCGGTGCACGGGTTCGTATCCAGCAGGACAACGACGATCCGATCGACACGCTGGACGTTGGCGCAGCCAACTCCGCACCCGGCGGCACCTTCCGCGGTGACCGCGTTGGTACCGGCATCAACGGTGTTCGTTTCTTCGCACGCTCCGGCGGCCTGGAAGTCGGCGTTGGTAACATCTTCGGCGCCCTGGAATTCATGCCTGGCATGTACCCCATCGATCTGGGTCTGACCGGTCACTCCTATGACTACACCGCATACAACTTCCGCGGTGACGCATACGACTCCGACGAAGGTGGCGCAGCCGGCTTCAACGGCGTTGAAGTGCTGTACTCTGCTGGCGACCTGTCGGCACACATCTCGGCATCCGACGTCAATGACCGCATCGCGGCACACGTTGCATACCGCTGGAACGGCTGGACCTTCGCACTGGGTGCACAGGACTCCGACTCCGCAACCGACACCGAGCTGGCTGTCTCCGTTGGCGGTTCGCTCGGCATCGCAGACGTGACCGTGGCTTACGCTGACAACGGCACCTCCGGCGACCACTGGGTTGTCGCAGGCCGCTTTGACGTTGGCGCCGCAACCAACGTTGAAGTCTATGTCGCAGACGCTGACTACTTCGCCGAAACTTCCTACGGTGTTGACTTCAACCACGACCTCGGCGGCGGCACCTCGCTGCGCGGCGGTATCTCCAGCAACAGCGCTGGCACCACGCTGGCCGACCTCGGTGTTCGCTTCAACTTCTAAGTTGATCTGAACAACCGGATGATTTGGGGCAGACCACCGGTCTGCCCCTTTTCATTTCTGCGTCCGCGATATCTGACATCCAAGATCAGGAGGCCGGCATGAGTTTGCAGGACATCAAAAGCAGGATCGGCAAGGCCGAGCAAACAGCGGGCCGCGCGCCCGGTTCTGTCACTCTGATCGCCGTCAGCAAGGTGCAGCCCAACGACCGGGTTGAGGCGGTACTGGAGGAGGGTCACCGCACCTTCGGTGAAAACAAGGTGCAGGAGGCGGCAGGCAAATGGCCCGATTTCCGGGAACGTTTTGCGGGGATCAATCTGCATCTCATCGGACCGCTCCAATCGAACAAGACCCGTCAGGCGATGCAGCTTTTCGATGCCATCCATTCAGTGGACCGCCCCAAGCTGGCCAGGGCCATCGCCCGCATCGCTCAGGAGGAAGGGCAGTGCCCTGACCTCTTCATCCAGGTCAATACCGGCGAAGAAGATCAGAAGGCCGGTGTCCTGCCCGCAGATGCGGATGCCTTCGTCACGGAATGCCGTCAGCTTGACCTGCCCATTCGGGGCCTGATGTGCATTCCACCCGTCGAGGAAGAGCCGACGCTGCACTTCGCCCTTCTGGCCAAGATCGCGGCGCGCAACGGGCTGGAAGGGCTCTCCATGGGAATGAGCGGTGATTTCGAGCGGGCCATCACCCATGGGGCCACCCACGTCCGTGTAGGCTCGGCCATCTTCGGCGCGCGCCCTACGGGTTAGGGCTCCCAGCTTCTTTTCTCAGATAGACATCGCGGGCCCGGCGGCCGACCATAGGTCCTGTCGTTTCAAAAAGGCGCCTTCGCACGCACCTTCATGGACCGCCCGCCCTGAGGATGCTTGAAACGCAACTCCTCGGAATGCAGCATCAGACGGGGAAAATCCCGCGCCGGTCCTTCCGCATAGAAGGGATCACCGAGGATCGGGTGCCCAAGGCTCAGCATGTGCACTCGCAACTGGTGGCTGCGCCCGGTTCGCGGCATGAGCCGGACGCGCGCGGTCTCTCCCTCGTCCTTGATGACCTTCCAGTCGGTCTGGGCCGGTTTGCCCGTCTCGTGGCAAACCATCTGGCGTGGGCGGTTGGGCCAGTCCACGATCAGCGGCAGATCAATCGTTCCTTCCTTCGCCTCTGGCACCCCCCAGATGCGCGCCACGTAGGTCTTGCGCGTCATGCGTTTTTCGAACTGGAGTCCCAGATGGCGCTGCGCGTGGGGGGTCAGGGCAAAGATCATCACGCCGGAGGTGTCCCGGTCCAGGCGATGGACCAGCAGCGCGTCGGGAAAGGCCACCTGTACCCGGCTCAGCAGGCAGTCGGCCAGTTCCGGGCCCTTGCCCGGCACACTCAACAGGCCAGCGGGCTTGTCCACCAGCAAGACCTCGGCATCTTCGTGCAGTATGACCAGCGGGTCGCTTGGAGGAGAATAGGTAGCATCCATGGCCGCCTCGTCCCAGATCGTGGCCGGGTTTTCAAGGCCATCCTGTCGGGCGAAGTCCGGAGGGTGTGCAGAGCAGCCCGCCCCAATTATTGCCAAAACCATTGCAACAGTCTTGGCCTACAGCCCATCAAGCCCGCGCTGCCCTCAGCTGGCGCACCATCGAGAAGGAGTAGATCACCAGCGCCGTCCAGATCATCGGAAAGGCGATCATGCGCGCCTGGTCGAAGGGTTCGTCAAAGGCGAAGACAGCGACCAGAAAGATCATCGTCGGCGCGATATACTGCAGGATGCCGATGGTGGAGAGCCGCAGAAGCTTTGCCCCGTTGGCGTAGATCATCAGCGGTACCGCTGTGACCAGCCCACAGCCGATCAGAAGCCAACTGTCCCGGTCAAGGGCGAAGGAGAAATGCGATGTCCCCTGCGCGGCGAGATAGGCCAGATAGCCCAGTGCAGGCAGGGTCAGGATCAGCACCTCCAGCAGAAATCCCTGGTTCGGCCCGATGGGCAGGCTCTTTTTCGCCAGTGCATAGAAGCCCCAGCTGACGGTAAGGGCCAGCGCGGCCCAGGGCAGCCGTCCGGCCTCGAGCGTCAGGACCAGAACCGCCGCCGCCGCCAGGGCGATTGCGACGACCTGCGCCCGGCTCAGCCTTTCACCCAACAAGACGGCGGCCAGGAAGATGCTGAAAAGCGGGTTGATGTAATAGCCAAGGGCGGCATCGAGCGTATTGCCGGTTGCGATGGCCCAGACATAGACCCCCCAATTGATCGAAATGAGCGCGGCCGTGACGCAGCCCATGGCCAGCATGCGCGGACTGCGCAAGGCCTCCCTCAATGCATCGGTCCGGCGCAGAACAATCAGGACCGCCGCCGCGATCGGTACGGACCAGAGGATGCGGTGCGCCACCACTTCGGCGGGTGGCATATGCGCCATCAGCTTCATGTAGAGGGGCAGGAATCCCCACAGCCCATAGGCCGTCACCGCAAAGGCCAGCCCCTGTGGCGTATCCTGATTGGCGGTCGGTATCTGCTTGCCCGGGCTACGCATCGGCCTTCTCCATTCCCCCCGCAGGGTTAGGCAAAGTATCGGGCGCTGCAAAGCACTGAATTGTATCCCCTACACTTTCACCCGTTCCGATTTGGGGTCGTACATCGGTTTGAGCGAGGCTTCGGCCTGGACCCGCGTGCCCGCAACGTCGATCTCGTAGCTCGAAGCAAGCAGATCCGCCGCACTCTCTCCCTTACAGGGCACGTACCCCATCCCGATGGCCCCACCCAAGGCGTGCCCGTAGGCGCCGGAGCTGAGATAGCCGACGATTTCCCCGTCCCGCAAAACGGGTTCATTGTGATAAAGCAGCGGCTCGGGGTCCGTCAGGCGAAACTGCACCATCCGCGACGAAAGCCCCTCGTCCTTCTTGCGCAAGACCGCGTCCCGTCCGATGAAGTCCGGCTTGTCGGTCTTGACGGCAAAACCCAGCCCCGCCTCAAGCACATGGTCTTCGGGCGTGATATCATGGCCAAAATGGCGGAACCCCTTTTCGATGCGGCAGGTATCCATCATGTGCATCCCGCAGAGCTTGAGACCTACATCCGCACCGGCCTCGATCAGCGTCTCGAAGACATGAGGGGCCTGATCCGCGCTGATGTAGATCTCCCAGCCCAGTTCGCCCACGTAGGTGACCCGGTGCACACGCGCGAGGCCCATGCCAATCTCGATCTCCTGTGCCGTGCCGAAGGGGTTCACCGCATTGCTGAAATCGGCCGGTGAGACCTTTTGCATCAGTTCCCGCGCGCGCGGTCCCATCACCGCCAGCACCCCTTCGCCCGCTGTCACATCGGTGATGACCACGTTGAGGTCACCCACATGCCGCCGCATCCAGGTCTCGTCCGCCAGCCTTGTTGCGGCGGGGGTGACCACCAGATAGGCCGTCTCGCTCAGTCGGGTGACGGTGACATCCGCCTCAATCCCGCCTCGGCGGTTCAGAAACTGGGTATAGACGATCTTCCCCACCGGCACGTCGTACTGCCCCCCGCCGATGACGTTCAGAAAGGCCGTCGCATCGCGCCCCTCTACCCGCAACTTGCCGAAAGACGACATGTCGTAAAGGCCGACGGTCTCTCGCACCGCCATGTGCTCGTCCCGCACATTGTCAAAGAAGTTCTGGCGGCCCCAGCTGTAGTGATAGGCCGCCTCTTGCCCCTCACGCGCGAACCAGTTGGCCCGCTCCCAGCCTGCGATTTCGCCCATCACCGCCCCCCGGTCCAGCAAGTGCTGGTGGAAAGGCGTGCGCCGGACCCCGCGCGCGGTGGCCTTCTGGCGATAGGGAAAGTGATCGGCGTAGAGCAGTCCCAAGGTTTCTTGTGACCGCTCGGCGAGATAGGTCTTGTTGCCCTGAAAGGGCTGCATCCGGGCGATGTCCACGTCGCCCAGATCAAAGGGTTTATCGCCCTCATCCATCCATTGGGCCAGTGCCATGCCCGCCCCACCGGCTGACTGAATCCCGATCGAGTTGAAGCCCGCCGCCACCCAGACGTTATCCATCTCGGGCGCAAGGCCAAGGTGATAGGCATCGTCGGGGGTAAAGCTTTCGGGTCCGTTGAAAAAGGTGTGAATCCCCGCCTCGCCCAGCATGGGCATCCGCTCCACGGCCATCTCCAGGATCGGCTCAAAGTGATCGAAATCCTCGGGCAGCTGATCGAATTCGAAGTCTTCGGGAATGCCCTTCAGCGCCCAGGGCTTTGCGTTCGGCTCGAAGGCACCCAGCATCATCTTGCCGGCATCTTCCTTGTAGTAGGCACACTCATCCGGGACCCGCAGGACGGGCAGCTGGGTCAGCCCCGCGATGGGTTCGGAGACGATGTAGAAATGCTCACAGGCCTGAAGAGGCACGTTCACGCCCAGCATACGGCCCACCGCGTGCCCCCACATGCCGCCGCAATTCACGACCGTGTCGCAGGCAATGTGACCGGTCTGATCGCCCCGCCGCCAGTTCACGCCGGTGATCCGCCGCCCGTCGCGGGTTACCCCGGTAGCCCTGGTCCGCTCAATCACCTTGCCGCCGCGTTGGCGGGCGCCCTTGGCGAGGGCAAGGGCGATGTTCGCCGGATCGCCCTGACCATCCTTGTCGAGGTAAACCGCGCCTGTAACGCCTTCGATGTTGAGGTGGGAATACTTCTCTTTCACCTCGGCCGGGCTGATCTCTTCCACATCGACGCCAAAGGCACGGGCCATGGCGGCCTGCCGGTAGATCTCCTCCCGCCGCTCCTCTGTCAGGGCCACGGTGATGGAGCCTACCCGCTTGAAACCGGTGGCAACGCCCGTTTCTTCTTCAAGGCTGCCGTAAAGCTCCTGGGAGTACTTCGCCAGCTTGGTCATATTCGCCGTTGCGCGCAGCTGCGCGATCAGGCCCGCGGCGTGCCACGTGGTGCCCGAGGTCAACTGCTTGCGCTCCAGCAGCACCACGTCTTGCCAACCCAGCTTGGTCAGGTGATAGGCCACCGAACAGCCGATGACGCCGCCGCCGATGATGACGACGCGAGCCTGATTTGGGACTTCTGCCATCTGCGGGATCCTTCAGACGATGGTGTGGCCTGCCGCACGCAGGCGGCGGGCGATTTCGGCGATGTGGGCTGGAGAGACCTCGCAACAGCCCCCCACGATGGTGGCCCCTTGCTCGACCCAGCCCATGACGTGCTCCGCGTAGGCCTCGGGTGTCATGTCCCGGCGCTTTTCCAGCGCATCGACCGTGGGCTTGTCCTGCAGGAATTCTTCGGTGATCCGTTCAAAGGCATTGGCATAGGCCCCGTAGGGCAGTCCACTTTCCGCCAGAATGTCGAGGGCTGCTGGTATGGCTTCGGGAGCGGAGCAGTTGATAAGGATCGCGTCCGCCCCGGCTTGGGCGTAGGGCAGAACCGCCGCGAGGGGCTCACCGGACCGCAGGTGCGTGCCGTCCGTGTCACTGACTGTCACGGCAAGCCAGACGGGCTTGCCTGCATTGGCGGTCCCTCGCAGAACCGCCTCGGCGTGGGTGACCGAGGCCACTGTTTCACAGAGCAGAAGATCACAGGATGGGCCGATCATTTGGGCGATTTCGGCGTAGATGGGCGCGGCTTCATCCGCGCTGGGGTGCAGATCGGGCCGGTAGGAGGCGACAAGTGGACCGATGGCCCCGGCGATGCGTTTTGCACCGCTGACCCGCGCCTCGGCCAAGGCGATGGTGTGCAGATCGGCAAAGCGTGCAGAAAGTCCCGTGCCCTCCAGCCGGTCGCGGTGGATGGCGTAGGTGTTCGTCGTCGCCACGGTGGCCCCGGCAGCGGTGAAATCCCGGTGGACCTGGGCCACCAGCCCCGGGTTGTCGATCATCACGCGGGTGGACCAAAGCGCTGTCGGTTTGTCGCTTGTCCTGTGGACCAGTTCCTGGCCCATGCCGCCGTCAAGAAGGGTGATCTCACTCACGCGCGCAGCCTTTCGTTCTCGGGGTCCCAAAGCGGCTGATCCGGCTGGACCGTGGCCTTGCGCATGTGTCCGAAAATATTGATCTCAAGCTCAGTGCCCGGTGTTGCAAGGTCCGCCTTGATGGTGCCGAGGGCGACAGACTTGCCGATCCGGTAGCCCCAGTCGCCGCTCGTGGTCTCGCCCACAACTTCGCCCCTGTGCCAGACGGTCGACATGTAGGGTGCGTCCTGATCGCCTGCATCGACGATCAGGGTGACGAAACGTTTCTGGATGCCGCGCTGCTTTTCCGCCAAGAGCGCCGCCTTGCCGGGGAAATCCTGCGGCTTGTCGAATTTGACAAAACGGTCGAGCCCCGCCTCCAGCAGGCTGTAGTCGCTCGAAAGGTCACCCTTCCAGGCGCGGTAGCCTTTTTCGATCCGCATGGAATTGAGGGCATACATGCCGAAGGGCTTGGCCCCGGCCCCCACCACTGCATCGTAGAGCGCGGGGATCCTGGCGTTCGCGGCGTGGATCTCCCAACCCAGCTCTCCGGCGAAGGAGACCCGCGCCAGAAGGCAGTCCTGCCCGGCGACCTTGGCCTGTTGAATGGAAAGCCAGGAGGCGCTCAGGTCTGCGTCGGTCCCGATCTCTTCGAACAGCGCTCGGGCCTTCGGGCCGGTCACGATGAGGGTGCTATAGTCCCGCGTGTGGTCGCTTAGCTTCAGATAATCCGGCAGCGGATCCGAAAGCACATCCCAGTCATGCCATTGCGCCGTGGCCGCGGTGATGAGGGTAAAGTGATCCTCCCCGTGCCGCATGAGCGACATCTCCGTCAGGATGCGGCCCCTGCTGTCAGCGAAATAGGCGAGGTTCATGCGCCCCACCTTGGGCAGTCCACCCGTAATGCGGGTGCGCAGCCATTCCGCGGCGCCCTCACCGGAGAGGTTGAAGCGGGAGAATCCCGGCAAATCCAGCACGCCGACGCTGTCGCGCACGGCCTCGACTTCTTCCTTGATGCGCGCGGCCCATGGACCGTTGCGGTCCCAGGTGTGGGTCGCCTGTTCGGAAGTGTCATCCCCCTCCTGCGCGAACCAGTTGGCACGCTCCCAACCGTTATAGGCCCCCATCTGCCCGCCTGCCGCAATGATGCGGTCGTGGACCGGTGACAGCTTCTTGTCCCGCCCCGCTGGCCATTCGTGGTGCGGGAAGTGCATGGCATATTCATGTCCGTAGGTTTCAAGCGCCTTGGCGAGGCAATAGTCGTGATCGCAATAGTCGGTGTAGCGGCGCGGATCGACGGCCCACATGTCCAGTTCCGTCTCTCCGTGCATGATCCATTCCGACAGAACCTTGCCCGCGCCGCCGCCCTGGGCGATGCCGAAGGTAAAGGAATGCCCTTCGAAGGCGTTCTTGACCCCGGGCATGGGCCCCACCATGGGCAGCCCGTCGGGGGCATAGGGGATGGGACCGTTGATGTTGCGCCCCACACCTGCCGTGCTCAGGATCGGCACGCGGGCCATGGCATCCTCAATGTAGTATTCCAGCCGGTCCAGATCGTCCGGATAAAGCTGGAAGGAGAAATCATCGGGCATGGGATCCTCGGGCGTGACCCAGTGCGCCTTGCAGTTACGTTCATAGGGGCCAAGGTTCAGCCCGTTCTTGTCCTGCCGCAGGTAATAGGAGGTATCGACGTCCCGCAGGAGCGGCACCTTGTGGCCCTTCTCCCTGGTCCAGGCCTCAAGCTCAGCGATCGGCTCGGTCAGGAAATACTGGTGTGACATGGTGACCATGGGAACGGTGCGCCCGCCGAAGGGCTTGAACCACTCGCCCACGCGCTGGGCGTAGTAACCCGCGCAGTTCACGACGTACTGGCAGCGGATATCGCCCTTGTGTGTCTTGACGATCCACTCGTCGCCGTCCCGTTCGATCCCTTCCGCGGGGCAGAAACGTTCGATCCGCGCGCCCAGATCACGCGCGCCCTTGGCCATGGCCTGAGTCAGCTGTGCGGGGTCGATGTCCCCATCCAGCGGATCCCAAAGACCACCCGCCAAATCGTGCGTTTCCATGAAGGGGTGCATTTCCTTCAGCTCGTCGGGCGTGCAGATCTTCATCTCAAGCCCCTGGTAGGCCCCCATGGAGGCGACCCGCTCGAATTCCTGCATCCGTTCCTTGGAATGGGCCAGGCGAATCGAACCGGTGACGTGGTAGTTCATCGGATAGTCCACATCCTCCCCAAGGGTGCGGTACATGGCGGCGGCATATCGCTGCATGTTCATTACTGCCCAGGAGCCGGAGAAGTTCGGCACGTTGCCTGCCGCGTGCCAGGTAGAGCCGGCGGTCAGTTCGTTCTTTTCCAGGAGAACGCAGTCGGTCCAGCCCTCCTTGGCCAGATGGTAGAGCGCCGAGGTGCCGACGACGCCGCCGCCGATGATGACCACGCGGGCCGTCGTTGGAAAATCAGCCATGGGATGCTCCCTTTCAGTGTTCGTGCTGCGGCAGGCCGTCAGCGATGTCATAGTAGTCGCCCTTGTGAGCGACGAAGATATGCTTTTCGAGGGTCAGCCCGGTAGGTCCGTCGAGCGCGCCGAGCGCGAAGCTCATGGTGTCTTCTGCATCGTGCTTCCAGAAAAGAAAGCAGCCGCAAGTGGGGCAGAAGCCGCGCTGCGCGATGTCGCTGGAGCGGTACCAGGTGGGCGCGCCGGTGACCTCTATGTCTCCCACGGGGGCGTAGCCGGAGGCCCAAAGATGGCCCGACTGCTTGCGGCACTGTCCGCAGTGACAGACCGACAGTCCCTGCCAGTTGGCCCTGACCTCGAAGGTGATGGATCTGCAGTTGCAACTGCCTTTCAGCATCTCAGACCCTCCCTTCCGTGGTGGTGCTGCCCAGAAGCACGCCGTAGAGGACGAAACAGGCCGCCATCAGGCGGCGGAACCAGACGTTGAAGACGGCCCCCATGGCCGCGCGCCCCAGCCCAGCGCCAAGGGCGGTGAAGGTCATGTAGCTAAGCGCGGTTATGGTCAGCGCAGTGGGGACAATGACCAACATCTGGGACCAGATCGGAACGTCGGGCTGCACGAACTGCGAAAAGGCGGCAAGGTATCCTGCCACGCTTTTGGGATTGATCGTGGCGATGGCCAGGGCGCGCCAGTAGATGTGGGCCGCGGGCCGCTCATCCACCGCGGGCGGTGTCTTTGCCATGATCAGACCCCGGATGCCGAGGTAGATCAGGAACCCCGCGCCAATGAGTTTCGCGACGAGAAAGGCGGTGGGCGAGGCGGCGATCAGTGCCGTAATTCCGGCGGCGGAGAGGAAGAGGAAGAGCGTGGCCTGTGTCAGGATCGCCAGCACACCGATAAGGGCGCGGCGGAAGCCCAGCGTCATGCCGTTGTTGATGCAGTTGACCGCGTTGGGACCGGGGGTGGTGACGAAGACCATCCAGAACAGCGCGAATATGATCCAGGCTTCGAAGCTCATTCTTCAATAAACCGGCGGGGCGATGACCCAAATGGCCACGGCGGGATCGCTGTACGGGTTGGCCCAGCGAAACGGCTCGCCCCGGATGCGGAAGCTGTCACCGGTATCAAGCTGGTGGGTGGTGCCCGCGATCTCGATGTCGAGCCTGCCGGAGACGATGTAGCCTACCTCCTGCGTCGGCCGGGTCACGGGCTGCGCGATACGGCTGTCGGGGGCAAAGGTGGAATGGACCATCTCGAAATCGTCCGTCAGGTCGGGCGAAAGGAGTTCTTCCACCAATCCTGCGACGGTGCTGCCGATGGTGCGTCTTGCATCCTTGCGCACCACGCACCCAGCCTCGTGCGCCGGGGCCGCCGCGTGCCGGAAGAGCATGGAGACCGGCACCTTGAGTGCCGCCGCGATGTGGCGCAGATCGGTGATTGAGGGCTCGGAGATGTCCCGTTCAACCTGGCTGAGCCAGCCGACGGAGCGACCGAGCGTTTCGCCAAGCCCTGCAAGGGTCAGCCCGCGTGCCTTGCGCAGGGCGCGCAGATCGGCACCGAGCGTTTTGGGAGAGGTGAGCGAGGCGTGTTCCAATGCGATTCCATGAAATTCCTGACCTGAATTTCAAATTGCCGCGAATGACTGAAAATATCCAGCGTTATTTCACAGCCCAGAAGGTCTCTTGCAGGATTTCCGTCAAGGCAGTGGCGTCCTCATCCTTGAAGGCATCGCGCTGGTCGCTGTCGATGTCAAAGACGGCGATGAGATCACCTGCCCCATTGAAGACCGGAAGCACCAGTTCGGAGCGGGTGGAGGAGGCGCAGGCGATGTGGCCGGGAAAGGCATCAACGTCCGGCACCAGCTGCACCCGCCGGGTACGCGCCGCAGCCCCGCAAACCCCGCGATCGAAGGGGATGACCAGGCAGCCGTGGCCGCCCTGGTAGGGGCCGATCTTGAGCAGCTCCGGACCCACCACCCGGTAGAACCCGGTCCAATCGAACCGATCGTCGGCGTGGTGCACCTCGCAGGCAAGGGTGGCCATCAGTGCGACAGGGTCATCCTCGCCCTCGGTAAGGGCAGAAACGGTCTTGGCAAGGGTGGGGTAATCGATCATGGGCTGGCCCTGGCTGCGGGCGCCCGGGGTTTCGTAACCCCACGGACCCCTTGGAGATTTCTTTGCAGGATGAAGATCAGAGCCGCTCGATCGCGATGGCTGTGCCCTCACCGCCGCCGATGCAAATGGCTGCGACGCCGCGTTTGAGGTTCCGCTTTTCCAGGGCGTTCAGCAGGGTGACCATGATCCGCGAGCCCGAGGCGCCGATGGGATGGCCCAGGGCGCAGGCCCCGCCGTTGACGTTCACGATTTCATGGGAAAGACCCATCTCGTGCATGAAGGCCATGGGCACGACGGCAAAGGCTTCGTTCACCTCCCAGAGGTCCACGTCTTGCTTTGTCCAGCCGATGCGGTCGAGCAGTTTCTGCGCCGCCGGGACCGGGGCGGTGGTGAAAAGACCAGGGGCATGGGCGTGGCTGGCGTGGCCAAGGATGCGGGCCCGGACCGTGAGGCCCCGCGCCTCTGCCGCCTCCTGCGACGCGATGACGAGGGCCGCCGCACCGTCGGAAATGGAAGAGGAGTTGGCGGCTGTCACCGTGCCATCCTTGCGGAAGGCGGGCTTGAGTTGCGGGATCTTTTCGGGGCGCGCGTTGCCGGGTTGTTCGTCCGTAGATACGGTCACGGTGCCCTTGCGGGAAGCGACTTCGACCGCGGTGATCTCTTTCTCGAATGCCCCGCTTTCCTGCGCCTTCAGCGCGCGGGAAAGGGACGCAAGGGCATAGTCGTCCTGCTTTTCGCGGGTGAACTGGAAAGCCTCTGCGCAGTCTTCGGCGAAGGTGCCCATGAGGCGGCCTTTGTCGTAGGCATCCTCCAACCCGTCGAGGAACATGTGATCGACCACCTGAGTGTGCCCCAGACGCGCGCCGCCGCGCATCTTGGGCAGGATGTAGGGCGCGTTGGTCATGCTCTCCATCCCGCCCGCGACCATCACCTCGGCCTGACCAAGCGCGATCTGGTCGAAAGCCATCATCGCGGCCTTCATGCCCGAGCCGCACATTTTGTTTAGCGTCGTGGCGGGCACCTCCTCACCCAGCCCGGCGGCGAAACCGGCCTGACGCGCAGGCGCCTGACCTTGACCTGCGGGCAGGACGCAGCCCATCAGAATTTCGTCTGCTGTTTCGGCGCCCGCGCCCGCGAGAGCCGCCTTGATCGCCTGCCCGCCCAGTTCAGCCGCGGTTATGTCCGAAAAGGCACCCTGAAAGCCCCCCATCGCCGTGCGCGCCGCACCCGAGATGATCACCTGTCGCATGTCGTCCTCCTGATCTGGCGGTCACCGGATGGTAAGCAATTCTGTCTATTCCCATTCGGACCGGAACGATCCGATAGGTAGAGCCATGCAACTTTCCACGCAAGTCAAAGACCAGATGTGCCTCGTGACGGTTGAGGAATCTCGAATTGATGCCGCCGTGGCCCTTTCCTTCAAGGAGGCGATGCGCAGGGTGACCGAGGGGGCCGGTCCCCTGGTTTTGCTCGATCTGTCGCAGGTCGATTTCATTGATTCCAGCGGTCTTGGCGCCCTGGTGGGGAGCATGAAAGCCCTGGCCCCCGAGCGGGAACTGCGCCTTGCCGGGATGACACCCCCGGTGCGCAAGGTGCTGGAACTGACGCGGATGGATACCGTTTTCACCCTTTACGATACGGTGGATGCCGGGCTGGAAGATACCCATGGCTGAAGGCACGGATACGCGCGCGCGCGGGTCCAAGGCCGACGCCATGCCGGAGCCGACCATCCAAATCACCCTTGCCGCCCGGCAATCGGCGGTTCGGGAAACCCTGTCACAGGTAATGGAGGGTCTTGGCCCCCTGAGCCTCGACCCCGAAGAGCGAGCGGCGGTTGAACTGGTCCTCGCGGAAGCGCTGAACAACATAATCGAACACGCCTAAGCCGATAGGCCAACGGGTGGGCCGATCCGGCTATCCTGTCTGCACCGGGCTGACGGGCTGCACGTCACCATCGTCGATATTGGTCTGGCCATGCCCAAGGGGCAGGTTCCGCTGGGACGGTCCCAGCCGATCGACGTTGACCTGGACGATCTGCCCGAGGGTGGATTCGGCTGGTTCCTGATCCGTGATATGGCGCGAGACGTCGTTTATGGCCGAATCGGGCGTGAGAACCATTTGCACTTCCGGCTTGCCGTCGGGTTGGCAGACCCGTCACTGGCCTGACGGCCCTGACAAACGCGGATCCTTCAATCAAAGCGCGCGCGCCGAAGGGGGCACGAGCGCTGCATTTGCGTCTTACCCACTCTTAACCATGTCAAAAAAATGCCGCGAATGACCGCGAAAGGGCCGCGATGCCATCACAATTGCGCCACGCTCCGACGGCATACCCGGACTTGTAGCTGCATATGGCTTCCCTCGGTGCCGCGTCTTATAGCCCCCACCCAGTGCGCGGTACCGAGGACTTACTTCAAAACACCATACATCATTGGCACTGCCCGCAAAGAACGCTAACTCTGCGTCACTTGAACAAGAGGCAGAGGCCCCCCGATGCGCGACTTTCATTTTCCCGGACGCTCCCCCGTTTTTGCCACCAATGGCATCTGCGCCACCTCCCATCCGCTCGCGGCCAAAACGGCCATCGACATTCTGGAACGCGGCGGCAACGCCATGGATGCGGCCATCGCCGGGGCCTTGTTGCTGGGACTTTGTGAGCCCCAGATGACCGGGATCGGCGGGGATTGCTTTGTCCTCTACACCCTGCCCGGCAGCGATGAGGTCAAGGCGCTGAATGGCTCGGGCCGCGCGCCCGCCGCCCAGGATGCCGCCGCCCTGCGCGCGCGTGGGGAAAAGGTGGTACCAACCTACGGGGCGGATGCAGTGACCGTGCCGGGCGCCATCGACGCCTTCTGCCACCTGTCGGAAACGGTCGGGAAGATCGGGCTCGACACTATCCTTGCGCCGGCCATCCACTACGCGGAGAAAGGGGTGCCGGTTGCCCCGCGTGTGGCCTTCGACTGGCAGCGCGAAACGGAGAAACTCAAAGGGGCCGCGCGCGACTATTATCTTGTGGAGGGCAAGGTGCCGGGCGTCGGCGATCTGTTCCGCGCGCCCGGTCAGGCAGAGGTGCTGCGCCGGATCGCCAAGGAGGGGCGGGACGCCTTCTATACCGGTGAGATCGCCGAGGACATGGTCGCCACGCTCAAGGCCATGGGCGGGTTGCACACAGCAGAAGACTTCGCCAACGCCGCCTGCACGCAGACCACCCCGGTCGCCGGGGCCTACAAGGACATCGAAGTGGTGGAGCATCCGCCGAACGGGCAAGGGGCCACAGCGCTGCTGCTGCTGAATATCCTCAGGCAATTTGACATTGCTGGCATGGATCCCTGGGGGGCGGAACGTGTCCACATCGAGGCCGAAGCCACCAAGCTGGCCTATGACGCCCGCAATCGCTTCATCGCCGATCCGGATCACACCAACCGGCTTGATCATCTGCTCTCTCCCGATACGGCGAGCGAGCTGGCCGGACTGATTGATCCCAAGAAAGCGATGGCGTCCCCCGCCGCGCTGTCAGAGCAGGTTCACAAAGATACGATCTATATCACGGTGGTGGACCGCGATGGGATGAAGGTGTCGTTGATCTACTCCATTTTCCACGGGTTCGGGTCCGGCATAGCGTCGGACAGATTTGGCATTCTGCTGCAAAATCGCGGCGCAGGTTTCACGCTGGAGGAAGGTCACCCGAATGAGCTGAAGGGCAGCAAGCGGCCGATGCACACGATCATACCCGGCATGGTGCGGCAGCAGGGGCGGATTGTCATACCG
>JABDKA010000096.1 GCA_013002405.1 Sulfitobacter sp.
GTGTCCTTGTCAGGGCACCGAACCAGAGCGATGTGATCGTGAACCTTGGCTTTGGGATTTCCATCATCGACGGTGTGCGGGAATATGCCCTGACCAATGCCGATTTCGCTGCGACCGATCTGGCAATTGAAATGCTCTATCTGGTGGAGGCCAAGACTGCGGCGATGGAGGCGTCACATCGGCTGAACCAGCGCCTGCACGGTGCCAAGATCGCAGCGGAAGAGCAGGCCTTTACCGATACCCTGACCGGCCTCAAGAACCGCCGCGCGCTGGACAGCGTTCTGACCCGGCTCATCCAGGAAGCGGCAGCCTTTGCCGTGATGCAGATCGATCTCGACTTCTTTAAGGCCGTAAACGATACGCTGGGCCACGCGGCGGGCGATCATGTGCTGCAGACCGTGGCCCGCGTGATGTTGGAGGAAACCCGCGCAGGCGACACGATCGCGCGGGTCGGAGGGGATGAGTTTACCCTCATTCTGCCCGACGTGCGCAGCGAAGAGACCCTGTGCCAGATTGGACACCGGATCATTGACCGGCTGGAAGACCCGATCCCGTTCGGTGAGGAGATGTGCCGCATCTCTGCCAGCATCGGCACGGTCTGGATCCAGGCGGGGACCGTTTCCACGATGGAGCAATTGCTGTCGGATGCGGATGTGGCGCTTTACGCGTCGAAACATGCGGGCCGTGCCCAGCACACATTCTACACGCCCGCGCTGCGCGAGGTGGCCAACAGCGTGGCAGCGCCGCATTCCCTGCGCCCGGGACGTGCGGCGGCGGAAGGGTCCGAGCAGGGCTAGGCATCTCTCTTCAGCATGGACCCGTCGCAGCGCTTGGCTTATCACCCGCATATGTCCGGACCCTTCGACAGTTTGCGCCGCTGGGGCGCGCGCCGCGCGGAACGCCAGCGCCGTGCCCGGTTCGCCCAATCGGTCCGCCATCTGCACGGACCGGAGGCGCCTGAAATCCCAGAGGGTGAGGCCCTTGTGATCACAGTGCTGCTAAACGGCGCCGGATATCTTGAGACCTTCCTTAACCACTACCGCAGGATGGGCGTGCGCCATTTCGCATTCTTCGATGTGGGGTCGACCGATGACACCGTCGCGCGCTTGGCCGCAGAGCCGGGCATCTACGTCGATCAGAGCGAATTGCCCCTGGCGGAGCACCTCGATCTGATGCGCACCTATCCGGCACAGGCTTACGGCGCGGATCGGTGGTGTCTGAACGTTGAGGTGGATGAGTTGCTGGATTTCGAAGGCCGAAAGTCCATCGGGATCAACGGTTTGATCCGGTATCTTGAGGCAACTGATGCCACCGCAATGGCTGC
Source organism: Sulfitobacter sp. (assembly GCA_013002405.1). GTDB lineage: Bacteria > Pseudomonadota > Alphaproteobacteria > Rhodobacterales > Rhodobacteraceae > Sulfitobacter. The sequence continues at coordinate 1,325 of JABDKA010000096.1, forward strand.
CCAGACGCTTGATCTGTTCCCCAAAACCCCACTCGCAGAACTGCCGCCGATGAGCTTTGGAGAGGTGCTGGACACCTTCCTCTATTACGACATGACAACCATTAAGAGGTTCGGCTACCATGATCCCGCTAACCCGCTGAGCGCCTACCTGGAACGAAATGAGACGGTGGAACCCGGGATCGACGTACTGTTCGGCGGTCTCTGGGCGAAGGTGTTCGGCGAAAGCCGCTGTCTCACGCGGCATCCGCTTGTCTTCAACGGGCCAGAGGTGCAACTGGACGCTCACCCCAATGTGCCGACAGGTGTGCGCTGCGGTGATGTGACAGGTGTGCTCAAAAGCTACCGTTTTGCCAACCTCGCCCTCGCCAGAAGCGCCGACAGGCCGCTCTTTTCCCTCGACGCGCGGCGCTGGACCCGGGTGGAGTTGTTGGCCCGTGCCGGAATCCTCACCGTCCCCGATCGCTACCGCGCGTTCTTCGCGGAGGCAGAGGCATGAGCCTGGCCGCGGTCGTCATCGGTCGGAATGAAGGGGCGCGGCTATTGACCTGCCTCGACGCGCTTCAGGGCAGGATCGAGCAGCTCCTTTACGTCGACTCGGGCTCAACCGATGGATCAGCGGAGGCCGCACGGGCGCGCGGTGCGAAGGTGATCGACCTTGATCTTTCGATACCCTTCACCGCCGCCCGGGCCCGGAATGCGGGCCTAGCCGTATTGGACGAAGACGTGAGATACGTGCAATTCCTGGATGGTGACTGCGAAATCCGCGAAGGCTGGATCGAGACGGCGCAGGCCTTTCTCGACGCGAGCCCTGAAATCGCTGTCGTTTGCGGCCGTCGGCGGGAACGGCACCCGGAGGCCTCCCTCTACAACCGCCTGATCGACCGGGAATGGGACACACCCGTCGGTCCTGCCAAGGCCTGCGGCGGGGATGCGTTGATGCGGGTCGCGGCGTTGCGCGACGTGGGCGGATACCGCGACAATCTTATCGCAGGGGAGGAGCCTGAGCTTTGCGTTCGGCTGCGCGCCAATGGCTGGCAGGTGCATCGGCTGGAGGCAGAGATGACCTGGCATGACGCTGATATCAAGAGGTTTTCGCAGTGGTGGCAACGAAGCAAGCGTACCGGACACGCCTTTGCTGAAGGGGCCCATCTGCACGGCGCGGCACCCGAACGTCACTGGGTCAAAGAGACGCGCCGGGCTCTGATATGGGGCGCGGGACTACCCTTGCTCATTCTGCTTCTCGGGCTGCTGATCACACCGTGGGCCTGGTTGCTGGCACTGATCTATCCCCTGCAGATCCTGCGGCTTACCCCACAAGGCGGCCTGCCCTGGGCCTTCTTCACAACCTTGGCCAAGTTCGCAGAAGCGCAGGGCGCATTGGGCTTCTATCTGCGCCGCAGGCCGACCCGGATCATCGAGTATAAGTGACTTCGCTAGCGACGCTGGCGCAGCGCATCCAAAGTAAGGCGTGGCAGGATCGCGAAGCAGCGCGCGTAGCGGGGGATAAGCCGCCTTGGGCTTGAGAGGGCACGCCAGAGCCATTCGAGGGCCAGGATGCGCAAGATCCGCGGCGCGCGCATTTGGTGGCCCGACAGAAAATCCAGCCCCGCTCCGATGGAGGCAAATCCCACCGAGGGGGCCTTCTTCCTCCCTCGTGCCGCAAGCCGTTCCTGTTTGGGCGCGCCAAGCGCCAGGAAACAGAGCCCCGCACCGCTTGCCGCCACCTCCTCCAGGATCGCATCCGCCGCCTCGCCGACCGGATCAAACCCGTAGGGCGGGGCGTGCCGATAGCTGATCTTCAGGCCTGGCACATGCGCCACAAGCGTCCTGGCGGCCCCTTCCAGCGCCTCGTCACTGCTCCCCACCAGCGCCACCGGCACGTCCCGTTCGGCGCAGAGCGCGGCCAGTGGCAGGATCAGATCGGACCCTGGCATTAACTCCAGCCCTTCGCCAGCAAGGGCCGCCAGCCAGACGACGGGACGCCCATCCGCGACCACCAGATCCTGTGCGCGGTAGGCCTCAAGAAACTCGGGGTCTAACGGCAGTTTCGTGAGATGATCGAGGTTTAGCGTGGCAACCGCAAAACCCCTCCGGGCCTCCAAACAGCCCGCGACCTGGCGAAACAATGCGGCACGGGTCGGGACATTGACCTCGACCTCGGAACCAGTCTTGCCAAATTTCACGGGCCCGCTCTCCGCTTCGATTGTTGTATCGTTGCCACGGCTGCAAATGACTGTCAATTTTTTGCCTTTATTGCCAACATCTTGGCAGGGTGAGTGCCTGACGGCGACAACCTGCGTGGAGAGTCTACCGGGATGACAGAAATCCTGCCAGATGATACTTTGCCGCTGCCCGATCTGAGGATGTGTCGCCCGTCATGGGGAACCCGCTTGCCTACCTGATGCTGCTGGCCTGGCCGGTCATCTGCCTTGTGCTTTTTCGCAAGCTCAAGGTGGAGCGCGCGCTGATCTGGTCCATCCTAGGCGGATACCTGTTTCTGCCGCCGCTGACCGAATTCGATCTGCCGCTGATCCCCAGTTTGGACAAGGTCACAATCCCCAACCTGGCGGTGCTCATGATCGCGCTCTTTGCTCTCAAAGAGAAAATAAGACTTTGGCCTCAGGCCCGTACCGCACAGTTGCTGACTGCCGGTTTGATCCTCTGTGCGATCCCGACGACCCTCACGAACACCGATGCGCTGGTATTCGAGGTCATGCCAAACACCGA
>JABDKA010000107.1 GCA_013002405.1 Sulfitobacter sp.
GGCGGCGCGTCGTAGGAAATCGCGCCAGAGGGGCATACCGCCGAACAGGACCCGCAGCCCGCGCAAATCATCGGATCCACGGCCACATGCTCCCCGGCTGAGGTGATGGCCCCGGTCGGGCAGACATTGAGACAGTTGGAGCAGGCAGGTTGTTCCGCGCGGCTGTGGGCGCAGAGGCTGGTCTCGAGCCGGATGTGGAGGGGCTTTTCAAAGGTGCCGACAAGGTGCGCGGCCTCGAAGACGGCCCGCGCGACCGAGGGCGCGTGCGAAGGGTCGGCGCGCAAATATCCCTCGCGCTTTTCGGGCGCGGGGAAGAGGGGCGTGCCGCCGGTCAGATCAAGGATGATGTCACACTCGGAAAGAGCGCCATCCTGCGGCGCGGTAAAGTCGAAACCGCCGCGCCCACCGGGGACAAGCTGCTGCAGAGCGTCGATCTTCACTTCGAACGCGCCGAGCGCGCCGCTGGCCTGTCGCAGTTGCCCCAGAACGCAGTCAAAGCGGCGGTCTTCCGGAACAAGCGCCGCGTCGTCTAGCAAGACGGTGACGGCCAGTGTGTCGCAAAGCTGGGCTGCGGCCTCGACCGCGGCGGAGCCCCCAAGGATCAGGCAGGTCCCTTCCGAAACCACATCGAGCGCGCGGCCCATTTCCAGCGGCAGGACCGCCTCCGCCGCGAGGGCCGCCATTTTCGGCGCGGCGGGACCTTCGCCCCAACCGGCCCGGTCCCGCAGGTCCACGAACCCCGGCTCAGGGATGCCAAGTTCGGCCGCCAGCGCCTCGAACCTCGGACGCTCCTGCTGGCAGGCGATGATCACCTCATCTTCCGCCATTTCACGTGCGGCATCGTCGATCTGATCCAGGCACAGGCTGGTATAGATCCGGGAACAGGTCATTCCGGATGCGGACGAGATCACTTTGGCATCAGGCGACTGACTGCCCATGCAGTCACAGAGAACCAGTTTTCTTGTCATGTCGTCTCCGATTGTGCTGCGCGGCTCCGGTAGGGACCGGGCCGGGAACCGCAGGCTAGACCCGATTCCGGAGGATCGTAAACCTCAATTTACCCGGCACCGTCGCAAAGCGTGGTTGCTGCGGATGCGAAGGGACAAATGTGGCCGGACCCGGAAACTGACCTTTATTGGCACCTGACCCCTCCTGAGTGTCTCATCTTACCGATTCTGGGGGTCTGCTGAAACGCCGCGCTGCGGCGCAAGACGATTTGGACAAACTGAAATAAGAAAAAACACTTTGAGATTGCGTCCACCTCGTGCACCATCGGACTTGTCTGCAAAGCCGAGAGAAGTTTGAAGCGCAGTGATGGCGAAATCGGTTTCAATGCCATTGGGGGTTGTCGTTCGGCGTGTGCCGGGTGTGACCCGTTGGGTCCGGCACGTCTGGAAGGCGGTTGCCGTTCTGCCCGGCGCGGCCGAGGCACACTGGAAAGAGCTGCGCCGCGACGGAGATGCGGTGGAGTTTCACGCCGCGACCCTGCCGCTGGAGCTTTTTCGCACCGATACGGAAGCGTACCTACACGGCCTTTCGGCCAAGGCGCCAGCGATCTACGTCGTCATGCGCGAAGGGGAGGGGGATGATCCGCTGGATGTCGTCCTGGTGACCGCTTCGCCCTATGAGGCGCAGGACTATGCCGACACGGGCGAGGAACTGGTCGAGAAAGTGCCCATGACGGACGGGCTCATCGCCTGGATCCGCGATTTTGTTGAAGCCCATCACGAGGATGAGGTGTTTGTGAAAAGGCGCCGCGACAGGCAACGCGTGGACATCAAGCAGGACGGCATCGGTGATGCACGTATCCGTCAGACGGCGGATGTCTACCGCGCCCCGCAGGCCCGCAAGGAGACGATCCATTGAGCGGGCGCAATGATTTCTGGTCGCGCCGCCGCGCTGCGGTGGAGGCCGAAGAGCAGGCCACCCGGAGCGCGGCAGAGGCCGAGGTGCTGGCGGCAGAGCAGGCAGTGCTGGCGGAAAAACCGGAGGCGGAGGTTCTTGCGCAACTGGGCCTGCCCGATCCCGATACGCTTGGGCCGGGCGACGATTTCACGGCCTTCATGGCCAAGGCCGTACCCGAGGCGATACGCCGCCGCGCCCTGCGCACGCTCTGGCGGTCGAACCCGGTCCTTGCAAATGTCGATATGCTGGTGGACTACGGTGAGGACTTTACCGACAGCGCGATGGCGGTGGAGAACATCCAGACGGCCTACAGGGTTGGCAAGGGAATGCTGAAGCACATCGAGGAAATGGCGCGTCAGGCCGCCCTGGAAGAGGAAACCGTTACCCCGGATGACACGGGGGATGAGGAGACCCCAGAAGACCTGCCAGCGGATGAGCCGCTGGCCATGGCCGAAGCGCCTTACGACCACTGGGCAGAAGAGACGCCTGAAGCGGAGGAGCCGACGATCCTGCCCACACCCCGCCGCATGACATTCCGAATTGAGGAGACCGCGTGACCGCCGCTGCCGAAATGACCGTCGCCCCAGAAGACCGCCTGCGGGCCGACCTGTACAACTTTCTGGGCCTGATGCTGTCGGGGCCACCCGATCAGATGCTGCTGGACCAGTGCGCCGGGCTGTCGGGCGACGAGACGGAACTTGGACAGGCCATTGCGGCGCTGGCGCGTGTGGCCAAGGCCTCCAAACCCCGCCGGGTGCAGTCGGAATTCAACGCGCTTTTCATCGGTGTGGGCCGGGGGGAACTGCTGCCCTACGCAAGCTATTACCTCACCGGGTTTCTCAACGAAAAGCCGCTTGCGCAGTTGCGGACCGATATGGTGGCGCAGGGGATGACCCGGTCTGAGAACGTCTTCGAGCCTGAGGACAACATCGCCTCACTGATGGAGATGATGGCGGCGATGATCGTCGGACGGTTCCGCGATCCCGCCCCGCTAGAGGCGCAAAAGGCCTTCTTCAACAAGCACATCGCCCCCTGGGCGGGACACTTCTTTGCCGACCTCGAGGCGGCCAGGAATTCCGTGCTCTATGCCTCGCTTGGCAGTGTGGGCAATGCATTTATCGAGATTGAGCGCGAAGCGTTCAGAATGACCGCGGCATAGCGACCCGCGACAAACCGGCGGGGATGCCCGCCATAAAAAGGAAGGGAGACATCCCATGAGCAAAGAAAAGGACGGCGCGAACCGCCGGGATTTTCTGAAAATGGCAGCAACGACAGGACCTGCGGCAGCAGTAGCCCTGACAGCAGCCAGCACGGCGGAGGCACAGCCCGTCGATCCGACATCCGAGAAGATGCAGGATACCGCGCACACCCGCGCCTACCTCGACAGCGCCCGCTTCTAGGACGCCGTCAAAGACACCTGACGCGACTGGTTGCGTGACGCCCGACAGCCGAAGGACAAAAAAGACCCGCTCTGACAACAGAGCATCAAGGGAGGAATGAAAATGCTTAGGAAAAAGACCAACGGGGTTGCGCGACGCCCCCAGCGGACTGGTATCCTGTCTCAAGTGGCAGAAAAGTCTGTCGACCGCCGTGCCTTCCTGCGCGGCTCCGGCCTGGCCATCGGTGGCCTTGCCGCAATCTCTGCGACCGGAGGCGCGATATCGCCCGCGTCGGCGCAGACATCTGCAACCGTTGTCGAGACGGTCAAATCGGTTTGTACCCACTGCTCGGTGGGCTGCACCGTGGTGGCCGAGGTTTCCAACGGTGTCTGGACCGGGCAGGAGCCGGGCTGGGACAGCCCCTTCAATCTGGGTGCCCACTGCGCCAAGGGCGCGGCCGTGCGCGAACACGCCCACGGTGAGCGGCGGCTGAAGTACCCGATGAAGAAAGAGGGCGGAGAATGGAAGCGCATCAGCTGGGAACAGGCGATCGACGAGATCGGCGACGGCATGATGCAGATCCGCGAAGAAAGCGGTCCCGATAGTGTCTACTGGCTGGGTTCAGCCAAGCATAATAACGAACAGGCCTACCTGTTCCGCAAGTTCGCCGCCTACTGGGGCACCAACAACGTGGACCACCAGGCTCGGATCTGTCACTCAACCACCGTGGCAGGTGTGGCGAATACATGGGGCTACGGCGCCATGACCAACAGCTACAACGACATCCACAATTCCAAGGCCATCTTCATCATCGGCGGCAACCCGGCCGAGGCGCATCCCGTCTCGCTGTTGCACGTCCTCAAGGCCAAGGAGCAGAACAACGCACCCCTGATCGTCTGCGATCCGCGCTTCACGCGCACGGCGGCCCATGCGGATGAATATGTCCGCTTCCGCCCCGGCAGTGACGTGGCGCTGATCTGGGGCATCCTCTACCACATCTTCGAAAACAAGTGGGAGGATGAGGAATTCATCCGCACCCGCGTCTGGGGAATGGACCAGATCAAGGAAGAGGTGGCCAAGTGGACCCCCGAAGAGGTGGAGCGCGTGACCGGCACCCCCGGCAGCCAGCTCAAGCGGGTGGCCCGGACGCTGGCGAACAATCGTCCCGGCACCGTGATCTGGTGCATGGGCGGCACGCAGCACACCAACGGCAACAACAACACGCGCGCCTACTGCGTGCTGCAGCTGGCCCTTGGCAACATGGGTGCCTCCGGTGGCGGCACGAACATCTTCCGCGGCCACGACAACGTGCAGGGTGCAACGGACCTGGGCGTTCTCAGCCACACCCTGCCGGGCTACTATGGCCTGTCGGCAGGCGCCTGGGCTCATTGGGCGCGGGTCTGGGAAGAGGACCCCGACTGGCTGAAGGGCCAGTTCGCAATGGTCAAGGATGCGGAGGGCAAGGACAAGTCTTTGCAGAACCTCACCGGTATCCCGGTCAGCCGCTGGATCGACGGCGTGCTGGAAGACCCGGCCAACATGGACAACCCCGACAAGGTGCGTGCGATGGTCCTTTGGGGTCATGCGCCGAACTCCCAGACCCGGATGAAGGAAATGAAGACCGCGATGGAGCAGCTCGACATGCTCGTTGTGGTCGATCCTTACCCGACGGTCTCGGCGGTGTTGCACGACCGGACGGATGGTGTCTATCTGCTGCCCGCCTGTACGCAGTTTGAGACGCGTGGGTCTGTGACGGCCTCCAACCGCTCCTTCCAGTGGCGTGACAAGGTGGTTGACCCACTCTTTGAATCGTTGCCGGACGAGGTCATCATGGCCAAGTTCGTTAACAAGTTCGGCTGGGGTGACCGCTTCTTCCGCAACATCGAGATGGAAGATGCCGAAACACCGAACGTCGAAAGTGTGACGCGGGAGTTCAACCGCGGCATGTGGACCATCGGTTATACGGGCCAGGATCCAGACCGGATCAAGGCGCACATGGCCAATCAGCACACCTTTGACCGCACCACGCTGCGCGCCAATGGCGGTCCCGTGGATGGCGATTACTACGGTCTGCCATGGCCCTGCTGGGGCACCGCAGAGATGAAGCATCCCGGCACGCCAAACCTCTATGACATGTCAAAGCGCGTGTCCGAGGGTGGTCTGACCTTCCGCGCGCGCTTTGGTGTTGAGCGGGACGGAGACAATCTGCTGGCCGAAGGTGTCTACTCGGTCGGGTCGGACATCCAGGACGGCTATCCCGAATTCACCTACCAGATGCTTGTCGATCTTGGCTGGGACAGTGAACTGACCGACGAGGAGCGGCGCACAATCGGGCGTATCGCTGGCGTCGGAGGGATGGACGACGCTTCTGTCGGTAATCAGGACGACGGTGAGGAGGCATCGAATACCGAGGCCGGCCAGACCGAAGAGGTTCAGGATACCGCGAGCGCGCAAAACCTGTCCCAGCCATCGGGTCAACAGGGGGCATCGGAAGAAGTTGGTGAACAGGCCATGTCGCCCTTCCCGTCTGACTTCAACGATAAGGCAAGTTCGATCAACTGGAAGACCGACCTTTCGGGCGGTATCCAGCGGGTCGCGATCGCTCACGAATGCGCGCCCTTCGGTAACGCAAAGGCCCGAGCGGTCGTCTGGACCTTCCCCGATCCGATCCCGGTCCATCGCGAACCCCTCTATACCAACCGTCGCGACCTGGTTGAGGATTACCCCACCTACGAGGACCGGAAATTCTACCGTCTTCCGACCCTCTATGCCTCGATCCAGAAAAACGACTTCTCAAAGGATTATCCGATTATCCTGACGTCGGGCCGTCTGGTCGAATACGAGGGCGGCGGGGACGAGACCCGTTCCAACCCCTGGCTGGCTGAGCTTCAGCAGGACATGTTCGTCGAAATCAACACCCGCGATGCCAACAACCTCGGGATCCGTGACGGCGCGCAGGTTTGGGTGGAGGGCCCGGAGGGTGCCAAGGTCAAGGTAATGGCCATGGTGACCGAAAGGGTCGGGGAGGGGGTGGCCTTCATGCCCTTCCACTTCGGCGGACACTTTGAGGGCAAGGACCTGAGGGACAAGTACCCCGACGGTGCCGACCCTTACGTTTTGGGCGAAAGTACCAACACCGCCCAGACCTATGGCTATGATTCAGTGACCCAGATGCAGGAGACCAAAGCCACTCTCTGCAAAATCTGGACAGCATAAGGGAGGATGAGAAATGGCCAGAGCTAAATTTCTCGTAGACGCTGAACGCTGCATCGAATGCAACGCCTGTGTCACAGCCTGCAAGAACGAGCACGAAGTTCCCTGGGGCATCAACCGCCGGAAGGTCGTCACCATCAATGACGGCAAGCCGGGCGAACGGTCCATCTCGGTGGCCTGCATGCACTGTTCGGACGCGCCCTGCATGGCCGTCTGTCCGGTGGATTGCTTCTACCAGAATGAGGAAGGGGTGGTGCTTCACTCCAAGGACCTCTGCATCGGGTGTGGCTACTGCTTCTATGCCTGCCCCTTCGGGGCACCGCAGTACCCGCAGGCGGGCAACTTCGGATCACGCGGCAAGATGGACAAGTGTACCTTCTGTGCCGGCGGTCCCGAAGAGAACCACTCGACCGCCGAATTCGCCAAGTATGGCCGCAACCGGATCGCGGAAGGCAAGCTGCCCATCTGCGCCGAGATGTGTGCCACCAAGGCCCTGCTGGCCGGTGACGGTGACGTGGTGTCGGGCATCTACCGCGAGCGTGTGGTGGCCCGCGGCTTCGGCTCGGGTGCCTGGGGCTGGGGCACGGCCTACGAACAGAAAGGCGGGTAAAAGGTGCGTACAAACATGCACCCTACGGAACATGCGTAGGGTGCGTGGTTTTCACGCTCCGGATTCCGCCGAACCATTCCTTCGGGCGCGGCCTGTCCGCGCCTGAAGCCTTCATTCCTTTCGCGATTATTCTGAAATCGCGCCTGCCATTTGTCAGATCGAGGTCCCGAATGCGCGCTCTTCTTTGCCTGTTCACCTGCTTGATGCTCGCCCTTCCGGTTCACGCGCAGGAGGCGCTAAGCCCCGCATCCGACCGCTCCGCCACCGGCGGCGCACAGACGTTGGAAGACATCCTCGCCCGCCAGCGGGGAGAGGAGATCGACGACAGCTTCCGGCGCAGCGCGGTTGGCGATCCCGACGGCGCGGCGGGCATGGCAGAGCAGCTGGGCACCCTCGGCGGTGCTTCCGATCCGGAGCTTTGGCGGGCTCTGCGCTACAATTCTGCCGATATCACTTCCTCCAGCAGAGGACCTGCAGCAACCGTTCTGGTCCAGGATGGCGGCATGCGCTGGCTGCAGTTCCGGGACGGACCGCTGATCACCTACGGCGGCTACCTTTTGCTGGGGACCATCGCGCTTCTCGCGCTCTTTTTACTGATACGGGGTCGCGTCCGCATCGACGGAGAAAAGACAGGCCGCACCATCGAACGCTTCAAATCGGTGGAACGTTTCGGCCACTGGTTGCTGGCGGGGTCCTTCATTCTTCTGGGTATCACCGGCCTCATCTCACTCATGGGCCGCAAGTTCCTGATCCCCGTGTTCGGTCACGAAAGCTTTGCATTTGTTGCGACCTGGTCAAAATGGGTCCACAACAACGTCTCCTGGGCCTTCATGATCGCTCTGGTAATGATCTTCGTGATGTGGGTCATCCACAACCTGCCCGACCGGACGGACCTCAACTGGCTCGCCAAGGGTGGCGGGATCTTCACAAAGGGCCACCCCCCGGCCAAGAAGTTCAACGCCGGTCAGAAGCTGATCTTCTGGTCGGTCATTTTGCTGGGCACGTCCATATCCGTCTCCGGTCTGGCGCTGCTCTTCCCCTTCGAGATCAACCTTTTCGCGGCCACCTTTGCCAAGCTGAACAGCCTTGGCATCTCTGGTGCGCTGGGTCTGGGGGAACTGCCGACGGTTCTTGCCCCGCACGAGGAGATGCAGCTGTCGCAGCTTTGGCACGCGATTGTCAGCTTTGTCCTGATGGCCATCATCCTGGCACACATCTATATCGGCTCCGTCGGCATGGAAGGCGCCTTTGACGCCATGGGGTCGGGCGAGGTGGAGGAACAGTGGGCGCGCGAGCACCACTCGCTCTGGGTGGAGGAAGTGAAGGCCAGGGAAGGCAACGCGCCCCAGGGGGCGACCCCCGCGGAATAGCCCATGCTGCGCGCCTTCGTTCTCTTTGCATTGCTGGCAGTGCCTGCGCAGGCGCAGGATTTCTTTACGCTCAAGGGACATGGCGGGCCGGTCATGGATGTGGCCGTCTCGCCGACCGGGCAGATCGCGACGGCCAGTTTCGACAATGCCGTCGGTCTGTGGAAAGGGACGGATCCCACCTGGCTCGACGGGCACGAGGCTGCGGTGAATGTCGTCCATTTTTGGGGAGAGCGAAGCCTGATCTCAGCCGGTGACGATTTCTCCGTTCGTTTCTGGGAAGGTCCCACGCTCAGTCGGCAGCTGGGGCGGCACAAGGGCAAGGTCATGTCGCTTGCCACATCCAGATCCGCTGGCCTCATCGCCTCTGCCAGTTGGGACGGCACCATCGGGCTCTGGCCCCTTCCCGCAAAGGCAGACGGCATCGACGGGCCGCCCCGATCTGATCCTCTGTTTCTCAAGGGGCACCGTCAGGGGGTGAACGACGTAGCTTTCAGCGCCGACGGCAAGAGGCTCTATTCGGCCTCCACAGATGGGACCATCCGTACATGGGATGTGGCAACCGGGGCGGAGACACAGCTGCTGGTCACCCACGGCTTCGGCGTTAATGAGTTGATCCTGAACGAAGAAGATGGATGGCTCGCCTACGGGGCGGTCGACGGGGGCGTGCGACTGATCGATCCAGATACGGGGGATGAGATCAATGACTTCACGCTGGACAGGCGGCCCATCTTGTCACTTGCCTTCAACCCCGTCACGCGCTTGCTCGCTGTTGGGGATGGGGATGGCTACATCATGATGATCGATACCGAAAAGATGACCATCGCGCGGGACTTCAAGGCCGCGCGGAACGGGCCGGTCTGGGCCCTGGCCTTTTCGCCGGATGGGCAGAACATCCATGCGGGCGGGATTGAGAGCATTCTCTATTCCTGGCCCGTTGAGACGATCCAGGAATATGACCAGATGAGCGGCGGCACCCAGAGCTATCACGAAGCGCCGGAGACGATGACCAACGGCGAGCGGCAGTTCAAGCGCAAATGCTCCATTTGCCACACCCTGACCGAAGGCACCGCGCGGCGGGCGGGGCCGACACTTCACAACCTCTTCGGGCGAAGGGCGGGCACGGTTGACGATTATCGCTATTCCCAGACCCTGAACGGATCGGATATTGTCTGGTCAGCCGACACAATTGATGCTTTGTTTGACCAGGGGCCGGATCATTACATTCCAGGCACGAAAATGCCGATGCAGCGGATCGCGGGGGCGCAGGACCGGACCGACTTGATCGAGTATCTGCGCAGGGCGACCGAGGGGGGAGGGAACTGACATGAAAGCGATGCTGACAGCCTTTGTCGCGGTGGCCGTCATTGCGGTGGGCGCCAATGTCATCCTCGACAATGTCGGCTATTCCAGCCAGGACCGCAGCAGCGGCAACGCCGTCCGGCTTGACTGAGACGGCCGCAAGGACACCCAACCGATGAACGATATCTGGGCCGGGCTGGAGGCCGCCTTCTGGCTGATTGTCACGCTGGATCCAGACCTGCTCGAGATCACGCTGCGGTCGCTTTACGTTAGTCTGACGGCACTTGTGATCGCTTCCGCCATCGCGCTGCCCTTCGGGTCCTGGCTGGCCATCCGCCGGTTCAAGTACCGCCGTGCCACCATCGCGGTGCTCAACGCGCTGATGGGGCTGCCGCCCGTTGTCGTGGGTCTGATCGTCTTTCTGCTCCTCTCGCGGTCCGGGCCCTTCGGGATCCTTGGCCTGCTCTTTACCCCGACGGCCATGATCATTGCGCAGGTGATCATCATCACGCCACTGATCGCCTCCATCACCCACCAGGCCATGAGAGAGCTTTGGGCGGAATACCACGATCTGCTTATCTCGCTGAACACCAGTAACTGGCAACGGGTGACGACCCTGATCGTCGATGGGCGGCGCGCCCTGCTAACCGCATCGCTCGCCGGTTTTGGCCGTGCGATAGGTGAGGTTGGGGCCATCATGATCGTCGGGGGCAACATCGAACACGCGACCCGCGTGCTTACCACCGCCATCGCGCTGGAAACCGGCAAGGGTGATTTCGCGCTGGCGCTCGGCCTCGGCTTTGTACTGATCACGCTGGCGCTGCTGGTGAACTTCGCCATCCACGCCCTTTCCCGTACGGAAAGGGAGGGGCGCTGGTAATGGCCATGACCGCGACACTGCGAGAGGCGCTGGTCAAACGCCGCGGCAAGAGGATCCTGGGCCCCGTCACCTGTGATCTGACGCCCGAGGGGATCACGATTGTCCTGGGCCCGAACGGTGCGGGCAAGACGACGCTGCTGAAGGTGCTGCACGGGGTAGAGCGCCTGACCGATGGCACCGTGGCCTGGAACGTCTCTCCCGAAGAGGCGCACACGTCGCAAGCTTACGTCTTTCAAAGCCCCATCATGCTGCGCCGCTCTGTCCGCCAGAACCTTGCCTATCCTCTTCAACTTATCCGCGCGGGCAAGGCCGAGATTGCCGAGCGGACCGCCCACTGGGCCACCCGGATCGGCCTTGCCGATGCACTGGATCGGCCCGCGACGCGGCTGTCGGGCGGGGAAAAGCAGAAGCTGGCGCTGGGCCGCGCCCTGATCCGCAAGCCCAAGGTTCTTTTCCTCGATGAGCCCTGCGCCAACCTCGACGGTCGCGCCACCCGCGAGATTGAGGCGGTGCTGCAGGAGGCCCACCGCGAGGGCACCCGCATCATCATGACGACCCATGATCTGGGTCAGGCCAGAAGGCTTGCGAGCGACGTGATTTTTCTGTTGAAGGGGCACCTGCATGAGCAGTCGAAGGGTGATGCCTTTTTCGCCGGTCCCGCGACTGCGGAGGCCCGTGCATTCGTTAAAGGAGACATCGTCGAATGATCCGCTTGCTATCCCTGATCGCTTGCCTCTGGGCCGGTATGGCCCAGGCCGAGGTCCTTCGGATGGCCGTGACCACCAGTTTCCACAATTCCGGGCTTTCCGACGTCCTCTTGCCCGCGATCGAAAAGGATACCGGGATTGAGGTGCAACTGCTCGTCGTCGGAACCGGTCAGGCGCTGCGTTTGGGTGAATCCGGGGACGTGGATGCAATCCTCGTGCACTCAAAGGCTGCCGAAGAGGCCTTTGTCGCGGCAGGCTTCGGCAGGCACCGGCGCGAAATCATGTACAACGATTTCGTCATCGTGGGGCCCGAGGGCGACCCCGCTGCAATTGCAGGGGCCGGGACCGCCGCAGACGCGCTTCGGCTGATCGCGGCATCTCAGACAGATTTCGTTAGCCGGGGGGACGAAAGCGGAACGCACAAGAAGGAGATCGCGCTCTGGTCCTCGGCGGGGCAGAAGGCGGAGGAGTTCGGTAGTTGGTACAGGGCCGTTGGCGCTGGCATGGGGGCAAGCCTGAATACGGCCTCCGGGCTGAACGCCTATATCCTGACGGACCGGGCCAGCTGGCTGAACTTCGGCAACAAAGGCGACCTGGCGCTGCTGTTTGAAGGCGATCCCGTCCTTTTCAATCAGTACACCTACCTTCCCGTGAATCCCGAAAGACACGCCCACGTGAACCAAGCCGCGGCGGAACGGCTGGAAGCGTGGCTGACGGGAGAGGACGCCCGGCAACTGATCAATGGGTACAGGATCGACGGGCAGGCGCTTTTCGTTTTCAACGCCCAGCCTTTGAAATAATCCGTTTGAACGATTGCGCGTCACAGCGCCGCAAGTGTCGATTTGGCTGGCAAGAGCGGACACAGTCCCTATTCTGATATGCTCAACCGGAACGTTGCAGACTGACCTCTGAGAACAAGAACACCATGAATAGACCCTCTCGCCGCGCATTTCTCAAATCCGCCGCCGCCCTTGGCGGTGCCCTCGCTTTGCCTAGGGATGCTTTCGCGGAGGATGCCATCCCTTTACTGCGCGCAATGCCGGGCACCGCCCAGATCGCACCTGACGGCTATCCCACAACACCGGTCTGGTCCTACGCGACAGATGGCATCGGCACCGTCCCCGGACCCGAACTGCGGCTCAGGGCTGGGGAGCGCCTGACCCGGCGGCTGGTGAATGACCTGCCGCAGGCCACCTCAGTGCACTGGCACGGTATCCGCATCGACAATGCGATGGACGGGGCCGCCCCCCTGACACAGGCCCCAGTCCCGCCAGGGCAAAGCTTTGACTATGACTTTGTAGCGCCCGATCCCGGCACCTACTGGTACCATTCGCACAATCACAGCATGGAGCAGGTCGCCCGTGGCCTTGCCGGTCCACTGATCGTAGAGGACCGCACGCCCTGGCTGGCAGAGGAAGGGGCAGCCACCCGAGAGATGACGCTGGTCCTGGATGATTGGCTGCTGACCCGTGCGGCGGAGATCGTCGAAGACCGCTGGGACGATCTTCATGCCGCCTCCCATGGCGGGCGGCTGGGCAACTCCGTGACCGTCAATGGCACCTCCTATCCCGAACTGACGCTGCGCCCCGGTGAGCGGCTGCGCCTGCGCATGATCAACGCTGCAACCGCGCGGATCATGCGTATCGGCCTGCCGGGCCTGTCGCCCCGGCTGATCGCGCTCGATGGTCACCCGGTCACGCCGCGCGCGGCCGAGACGGTCACGCTGGGCCCCGCACAGCGCGCCGATATCGTCATCGAGGGGCCCCGCGACACTGACCGCCCTGCCGCGCTACTGCTCGATCCCGGTCGCGGCGACTGGGTAGATATCGCTGCTTTCGTCCCTCGCGGCGCGCCTGTCGAAGCTGGTCCGTCTGATATCCGGCCCCTGCCATCCTGGGGCACCTCGCCCGCGCCTGACATGACAAATCCGCAGCGAGAGAAACTGCTGATGGAAGGCGGTGCGATGCGCGGCATGGAAGGGGCGATGTACCAGGGTGAAAGGCTGAATTTCCGCGAACTGGCTGCGAGCGGCATGGTCTGGGCCTTCAACGGCGTGGCCCATGGGATGGACCAGCCGATGTTCAGTGCCATTCAGGGCCAGACGGTACATCTGGAACTGATTAACCGCACCGCCTGGCCTCACGCCATCCACCTGCATGGCCACCACTTCACCGTCCTGTCCCGTAACGGATCATCAGACCCTTACCGCGATGTCCATGACACGATCCTGATGGACCCGGACGAAACGGCCGAGATCGCCTTTGTCGCCGACAATCCCGGCCGCTGGATGATCCACTGTCACATGCTGGCCCACCAAAAGGCGGGCATGATGGCCTGGTTCGCGGTGGCCTAGGCGCACACCACCTTATGTATCCTGACGTCCAGCAATGATGCCCGCATCATTGCTCGTAGCGCGTGCCGTGTTGAACTGATCGACCATGTCGCGCGCCGCCGCGACGGCACCGGCCGCCGTGTTCTCCAGCGGTCGTGGCGCACCGAAATCGGCCATCAGGCCATCCCCGATCATTAGGGTGACGATGCCCCGTGCGCGCTGATCGCCTCGAATATCAGGGTGTAACAGTCGTTGAGGAACTTGATCATCTCTTCGCTGGCTGCACATTGGCGCGATATCCCATTTGTTCAAGCAGCCGGAAGGCAAGCTGCTGGTTCACCAGATTGCCCTCGGCCAGAAGGACGCGCAGGGGATGACAAGTGGCCATCTTGGGGTCGGTCTTGGGCTTGTCGGGGGCAGGGCGGTGCACCTTCTGCTCCAACAGCGGGGCAAAGAGCGTGACCAGCGTTTCGAAGAGCCGCGACCTCCGTTTCCAGATACCGCAACCCGAGTGACCTGAAGCGGATCAGCGGTATTTGAGGACGCAGTTTCTGCGGCTGTCTGGCCAGTTCAACCCCGTCCATCTCAGTCATGTGCATATCCAGCACGGCAAGGTCGAAGGCTTTACCCGCGCGCACATGCTCGATCGTTTCGGCGGGGCTCATCGACGACCAACAGGCGCTTGCCTAACGGTTCAGCCTGTTCTGCGGCGAGATCGCATTCCTCAAATCGCAGATCCACACGACCGCCGGGCAGGGCGACGCTGGAGAAGCTCAGCACCACTTACCCATCGGGTGTGAATTCCACAGCATTCGACAACAGTTCAGCAGCATCTGACGCAGAAGGGTCAGATCCGCGTTATCGTCGGGGGAACGTCATCATCCAGATTATGGGCGATATCTAGCTGCTTTTCCGCCGCCCGCCCCGCGACCAGATCAAGGGCGGATTCAATACACTCGCGCAAATCGAAGAGATACAAATTGATGTCCATCTGACCTGCTTCGATCTTGGAGAAGCGGGGGCTTTCGTTGATGATCCCTGGAAGGGCACCGCCACGGTTGGAGAGATCCCTCAAGGGTGGTGAAGACCCCTGAATGGCCGCCTGCCCAAGGGTGAACCCCCTTCAATTTTAGGTAGATATCACCGCGATTTCCGTTGGCGCGGCCTCAATTTCACCCCGATTTAACCGGCATCGGAGCAATTGGCGAGCACTTCACCAATCGAGGCAGTGTTCAATGATTGTTTCCGTTTCATCAACTTTCCGGTGCCGCCATGCCGGATGACATTCTCTTCATCGGGCACAGCCTGGTCGGGCCGGTCATGCCCGCCATGCTGGATCAATTTCTCCAGTCCGGTGGGCGTCAGGCCTCGGTCGATACTCAGATCATCAATGGATCGCCTCTTTGGTACAACTGGGAAAATGGCGGCTCCGCCGAAGGCGTGAACGCCCGCACTGCCCTGCGGGACGGCGATTATGCTGCCGTGATCGTGACCGAGGCGGTGCCGCTCGATTCACACCTGATGTGGTCGGACACCTACGAGTACGCCAACCGCTACGCGACCCTGGCTCAGTCCAGCAATCCCGGCTCACGCTTCTATATCTATGAGACCTGGCACAGCATTGGCAGCAGCCCCGGAGCCTGGCGGGCGCAGATCGACCGCGACCTTTCCAAGTGGGAGGGGATCGCTGATCACATCGATAACAATGCCTCCGCCGGAACTCCGGCCACGCTGATCATCCCGGCGGGGCAGGCGCTGGCCCGCCTCTATGACGCCATCGAGGCGCGGCAGGTACCGGGGCTCAGCAGCATCCGTGACATATTTTCGGACGATATCCATCTCAACGATACCGGGCACTGGTTCGTGGCGGGCCTTCATGCGGCGGTGCTCTCTGGGCTGAACCCCGCAACTCTTCCGCTTGAGACCTTCAACTCCTGGGGGGCGTCTCACGGCGCGCCCTCTGCTGCGACGGCAAATGCGATGGCGCAGGTCATCGTTGAGACCCTGCAGGCCTATCCGCACGACGGATGGAACGGTGGCGGAAGCGCGCCGGTTGTCGGCGGCGGCGCAGCGCCTGACCCCGATCCCGACCCGGATCCCCAGCCCCAGCCGCAACCTGAGCCCGATCGTAATGACCCCGGCAGCCCGACCCCGCCCGACCGTGGCATCCCGACCCTTCCTGCGCCGGTCACCCCCAGTCCCAGCGGCCCTTCGCCCGACGGGGCGGCCGGACTGGGCTTCGGGCTCAGCTCGGTCACCGACTGGACGCCGAACGCGCCCTTCCTCAACGTTTTCAAGACATCGCGCCCCTTCTTCGGCCATGAACAGGGCCGCTTCGGGGGTGTCAGCCATGAGAGCCTGCAGGCGCGCGGCGTCTTCGACGCGGATGGTTGGCCGCGCTACATCCCTGGCGGTCTGGACAGCATCGGCACCTTGATGCTGACCGAATTCCCGGCTGAGATGACGGAGGCGGCGGGCCGCTACCATGTCCGCTGGGAAGGGCAGGGCACGCTCCGCCTCACCCTCTCGGCCGAAAATGTGACCTACGGCAACAATGAGGCCTGGTTCACCTACCGCCCGAACGGCAGCAGTCTCGTGGGGATTGAGATCGAAGAAACCGACCCCTTCGGAAACGGAAACCACCTGCGCAACATCACGGTGGTGCAAGAAAAATACGTGGCGGATCACGACGCTGGCCTGACCTTCAATCCCCTCTGGCTCGACATCATCGACGATGCAGCGGTCCTGCGATTTATGGACTGGATGGGTACGAACGGCTCCGAAGCCTCGCGGGTCAGCGATATCGCCGCCAGGGGGGAGGCAAGCTGGTCCGAAGGCAACATGCCGCTTGAGGTCATGATCCAGCTGGCCAATGAGACGGGCATCGACCCTTGGTTCAATATCCCCCACCTGGCCAATGACGACTATATCCGCACCTTCGCCACCACGGTGCGCGACACGCTGGACCCCGGCCTGCAGGCTCATTTCGAGTTCTCGAATGAGGTCTGGAATTTTCAGTTCCAGCAGGCGCAGGATTCAATCCGGGAAGGGGCGGAGCGGTTCGGTGGGGCGGGTGATGCCTGGGTTCAGAACTATGCCGCCAACGCCGTCAACATGGCGCGGATCCTGGACGGTGTCTTCAACGGTCAGGAGGACCGCCTGGTAAAGGTCATCGGCACCCATACGGGCTGGCTGGGACTTGAAGAATCAATCCTGGAAGCGCCTCTGTGGGTTGCCCGCAACCCGGGACAAGGCGCGCCGCACAGCTATTTCGACGCCTACGCCATCACCGGCTACTTTGACGGCAGCCTGGGGCGGGACGCCAAGGCAGGGGCGGTCAAGGGCTGGCTGAACGAAAGCCTCTGGGCCGCCCAGTCTGCAGCGGCGCAGCGCGGTCTCTCGGGCTCTGCGCGAGACGCCTACATCGCGGAACACCGCTTCGATCTGGCCACCAGCCGCGCCGTCACCGAACTGCGTGACGGCAGCGTCACGGGCAACCAGGTGGGCTCCCTCATCGAATTGCAGCAGTTCTTCGAATACCATTCTGATGTCGCGGACCGTTACGGTCTTGACCTGGTTGCCTACGAGGGTGGCAGTCACATCGTCGGAGTGGGCGGCTGGACGAACGACCAGGAACTGACCGACTTCTTCACGCACCTGAACTATAGGCCGGAATTGGGCGACCTCTACGAAGAGGTGTTCGATCTTTGGCGTGACGCCGGGGGGACGCTGTTTACGGCCTATACGGCGGTGGACCGGCCGACGAAACACGGCAGCTGGGGGCATTTGCGGCACCTTGACGACAGCAATCCGCGGATGGACGCGATCCGGGACTACTGGAACCTGGATAACACGCAACAGGCCCCGAACACCCCGCCGGATCTTCGCGGCGGCGATGACTCCTCGGGACGCGATACCATTTCGGGCGGGTCGGGTGACGATATTCTCAGCGGAAATCAGGGCAATGACATCCTGATCCCCGGCGGGGGAAGCGACCGGGTCGATGGCGGCACGGGCTTCGACACAAGCAATATCTCAGGCTCAGCCTCCTCCTTCACGCTTTGGATGGAGGAAGGGGCGGTCACCCTGACGGACAGGCGACCCGACGCGATGGGCGGGCAGGGCACCGACCAGCTGATCTCCATCGAAAGGCTCGCCTTTGACAATGGCGGGCCGCAGGGCCGCGATAACTTCCCACTGCACCTCTTTGCCGACGCCACGGATCTGTCTCAAAGCGAACTGACGGAAATCGCCGAGCTTTACATCGCCTACTTCAACCGTGCGCCAGATGCGCTGGGCCTGAACTTCTGGGCGACGACCTTTGCCAGGGGCGCCACGATGTCAGACCTCGCGGAGGGCTTTTTCGAACAGGCAGAGACCCGCGCCCTCTACGACGATGTCCTGCGCGACGGTGTGCTCGACACGAATGACCCGGGCAAGGTCGAAAGTTTCGTCGCCCAGGTCTATTCCAACGTCCTCGGGCGCACGCCGGATGGACCGGGCTTCGACTACTGGGCGGACCAGCTACGGGAAAACCCGGCCGTGACGCCCGCAAACTTCATTCTCAATGTCATCGAAGGGGCAAAGAACGCAGCCCAGCCCACCAGCCAGACCCGCGCTGATCAGGATTACCTGGAAAGGAAAGCGGACATCGGGCTCTATTTTGCGGCCGAAATGGGGATGAGCGATACGCGTGACGCAACGGCTGTGATGGACCAGTTCGACGGCAGCGCGCAGGGCTTTGCCGCGGCAATAAACCTTGCGAACGCGGAATATGCGGACGCCCTGTCGGCGCAGGGTGGCGCGTTCCTGTTCCAGCTTGTCGGCGTCTTTGATCAGCCGCTGGACATCTTCTAACGTAAGGGGAGCCTGTTCCCGTACGATACAGCATGGCTCAATCAGCTGAAATGAACCCCTCCGGCGTCTTCAGGCGATGCCGGATGGTGTTGCTTTGTCCAAGCGTCTGTTCGATGAAACAGCCCTTCTTGGCCACGGCGATCAGGGCCAGTTGCTCTTCCAGCGGATTTGGACTGGCAAGCATGACGTCAATTTCGAACCCCTTCGGTGCCGTCTCATAGATGCGGCCCTTGGGCGTCCATTGCCAGACGACCTTGGTATCGACTGACAGATCGTCAATCTGCACATCCATCCGCCGAGCAAAGGCGCGCAACTGGGTCATGATGCACCCCGTCAGCCCGCCCACGAAAAGCGCCAGGGGCGGCGGGGCACTGGCGTCCCCGCCATGAAAGGGCCCCTCGTCGGTGGCCAGTTCAAAACGTTCTTCCATGGGCTGCGTCATCCGCACGTCCAGATCATTGCGCATTTTTCCCACAGCCTGGCCGCTGCAGGTGAAGATAACTTCAAGTGGTTCTTTTGGCTGCTCTATCGCCATCAGAAGGCCACCCTGTCCGCGCCCTTGAGACCCAGCAAGGCGCGCGCTTCGTCGGGGGTGGCGATGGTGTTGCCCTGTTCTTCAAGGATACCGCGCATCTTGGTGACCTGCTGGGCGTTGGAAGTGGACAGCACGCCGCGCTCAATGAAAAGCGAATCCTCCAGCCCCACGCGCACGTGTCCGCCCATCTGTGCGGCCACGGCCCCCAGTTTCATCTGCTGGGCCCCGGCCCCGATCACGGACCACTGATACTGATCCCCGAAAAGCCGGTCAGCGGTCTGTTTCATGAAGACAAGGTTGTCGATATTGGCCGCAATCCCGCCCAGGATGCCCATAACGAACTGAAGGAAAATGGGTGCTTTGAACTGACCCTGATCCAGGCAGAACTTCAGATTATAGAGGTGGCCCACATCATAGCATTCGTGCTCGAATTTGACCCGATGATCACCGCCCAGCGTTTGCGCCACCTTGGCGATGTCGGCGAAGGTATTGCGGAAGATGTTGCCGTCCGAGCCCCGCACATAAGCCTCCTCCCAGTCGTATTTCCACGTCTCGTAGCGGTCCGCCAGCGGATGCATGGAGAAATTCAGGGACCCCATGTTGAGCGAACACATCTCGGGCGAGGCGGCGACGGCGGGGGCCATCCGCTCCTCGATCCCCGTCGAAAGGCTGCCGCCGGTTGAGATGTTCACGATGGCATCCGTCTCTGCCTTGATGCGCGGCAGAAACTCCATGAAATGCGCCGGATCAATGGAGGGGGCACCGTTCGCGGGATTGCGCGCATGGAGGTGCAGGATGGCCGCCCCTGCCTGCGCAGCCGCGATGGCCTGCTCGGTGATCATGTCGGAATTGATCGGCAGGGCGTCGGACATGGTGGGCGTGTGAATGGCCCCGGTGATGGCGCAGGTGACAATGGTCTTGGGCATGGCTCAGTCCTCGAATATCGCCACGGCCCGGATGAACCCGGCGGAGGCGGCTTTGATCTTGAAGGGAAAGCAGGAGACCAGGAACCCGTGGCCCGGGAGTTGATCCAGATTGGCCAGCTTTTCGATATGGCAATAGCCGATCTCCATGGAGGCCCGGTGCCCCTCCCAGATGATCGACGGATCGCCTTCCTTGGCGAAACGTTGGGCGGTCATGGGAAAAGGTGCATCCCAGGACCAGGCGTCTGTGCCCGTCACCCTGACGCCCTGTTCCAGCAGATGCAGCGTCGCCTCGCGCCCCATGCCGCAGCCTTTCATCAGGTAATCCGCCTCGCCATATCGCGCCCCGGCGGAGGTGTTGATCATGACGATATCGAGAGGCTGAATAGTATGCCCGATCCGCTTCAGTTCCGCGTCGATGTCGGCGGGGGTGACCATGTAGCCATCCTCGAATTGCCGAAAATCCAGCTTCACGCCCGGGTTAAAGCACCACTCCAGCGGCACCTCGTCGATGGTGATCGCCCGCTCCCCGTTGTTCATCGTCGAATGGTGGTGGTAGGGCGCGTCGAGATGTGTGCCATTGTGGGTTGAGATGGTGAGCCGTTCCACTGCCCAGCCGTCGCCACCCGGCAACTGATCGGACGTCAGGCCGGGGAAAAAGCCCGCCATCTGCTCGGCCGTGTCCTTGTGGCTGAAGTATTCGATCTGCGGCAACATGATCTCGGGATCGGACGGGATATCCGCCTCCAGCGGGACGGAAAGATCAACGAAACGACGGGGCATGGGCGGTCTCCTTTTCTTGGTTCAGAGCAGGCCAGTGGCGATGACGGGAAAGGCGATGATCAGGGCCAGGCAGGCCAGCATCATCAGGGCAAAGGGGGCGGCCCCCAAGAAGATGTCGCCAAGGCTGATGGCGGGATCGTCCAGCGTGGATTTGATCACGTAGACGGAGATGCCGAAGGGCGGGGTCAAAAGCCCGATCTCGATGGCGACGACGGTCACGATGCCGAACCAGATCAGGTCCACCCCCATGGGCTGCAAAATAGGCAACATCAGCGGTACCAGGATCAGCATGATGGAGGAGCTGTCGAGGATCATCCCCAGCGCGATGACCACGGCGCAGTACATCAGCGTCAGCCCGATCAGCCCCAGATCGGCATTGGCCGCGATTTCGCCAAAGGCGCCCGGTACGCCGGAAAAGGCCAGCATCCGCGAATACATCTGTGCCGCGATGATCAGGAAACAGACAGCGGCGGTCACCAGCCCCGTCTCTACCAGCACCCGCCAGAGCGAAGGCAGATCCAGCGTGCGCTTCATCAACCCGATGATAAGCGCGCCGATGGCCCCCACGGCCCCGGCCTCAACGGGTGTGAAGAATCCGCCGTAGATCCCACCGAGCGTGAGAAGGATCAGGGCCGACAGGGGCACCGATTTGGCGATGAGGTCTCGCGCCGATAGCTGCCCCTCATCGGGGCTGATGGTCTTACCTACAAAGCCGGGGGTGAATATCGCCATAAGCATAACCCCGATCCCGAAGAAGGCCGCCAAAAGAAGCCCCGGTCCAATTCCGGCAACAAAGAGGTCCCCAATGGATTGCTCTGTGAGCAGCCCGTAGAGGATCAGCAGAAGCGATGGGGGGATGAGCATCCCCAGCACCGACGAGCCCGCCACGACGCCAACCGAAAAACGCGCCGTATAACCATGCCGCCGCATCTCGGGCACGGCGATCTTGGTGAAAACGGCGGCGGAGGCGATGGAGATGCCGGTCACGGCGGCAAAGATGGCGTTGGCCGCCACCGTGCCCACGCCGAGGCCCCCCCTGATCCGCCGAAACATGGCATTGGCCACGTCAAATGCATCGCGCCCCACACCGGATTCCGACACCAGAAACCCCATCAGGACAAAAAGCGGGACGACACCGAAGAAATAGCTCGCAATGGCGTCATTGGCCGCCAGTCCCAGCATCTTGGCCGCCAGAAGTGGCGAGCCCTTGATCGCCCAGACGCCCAGGAAGGACATAAGGATCAGGGCGATGGGCACGAACATCCCCATCATCACGAAAAGGCCCATGCCCGCCAGTGCGGCGAGGCCGATCTCAAAGGGGGTCACGGGCGGCTCCCGAATAGCGGCGCAGCACGCGGGCCGCAAATTGCAGCAGCAAAAGTGCCGCACCAAGCAGGATCATCAGCTTCACGGGCCAGGTCGGCGCGGTGAAGTCGCCCGCGGCCCCCACGAAATCGCCCCTTACCCAGGATTTGATGAAGATGGGGTAGGTGGCATAGAAGATCGCCCCGACGACCACGATGGCGAGCGCGTCAAAAAGCGTCTCCAGCAGTCCGCCCACCTTGGGAAAGCGGGCATTGATCCGGTCGATCAGGGCCTCCGACCGGGTCATGCGCCCGGCCTTCAGCGCTTGCGGGGCCTGCAGGAACACGATG
Source organism: Sulfitobacter sp. (assembly GCA_013002405.1). GTDB lineage: Bacteria > Pseudomonadota > Alphaproteobacteria > Rhodobacterales > Rhodobacteraceae > Sulfitobacter. The sequence continues at coordinate 22,449 of JABDKA010000107.1, forward strand.
GCCACGATCGACAGCTTTACCATCTCCGGCACGCCCGAGATGGGCGCGTTGAAGAGGTTACGGCCAAGAACGTCCGCACCGATCAGCAAGACCAGCGCAAAGATCAGGACCGACCCCACGACATTGGCCGCCTGCGTGCAGACGTCCAGCGCCCGCAGCAGGGCAGGGTCCGGCCGTGGGGTCGGGGACATGGAATTATTCCTTGTCCCAGTCGCGCAGAGGCGTCGCCCCGGCGGCGCGCATCTCCTCCATGTAGGTCGTAAGCACCTCGGTCCCGCCCGGGATACCAGCGGCCCATGCCTTGGCCGCATTGTCCATGCCCGCGGCCCAGGCCTCGCGCATCTCCTGCGGCGCGTCCGAAATGGTCGCGCCGTTCTCCCCCATCACCTTGAAGGCATTCTCAACCGCCGCCTCAAGGTTCGCGGTGTACCAATCGCCGGTCTCTTCCGCCGCTTCGGTCATGGCGGTCCTTACCCCTTCGGGCAGGCCATTCCACCAGTCCGCATTGGCACAGATGGAGCCCGCATATTGCGCCCCCAGACCCGCGCGGGTGATATAGGGTGCCACCTCGAAAAGCTTGCCGGGCAGAGCGGCAGAGGCGAAGACGATGACACCGTCAAAAACGCCTGTCTTGATCTCATTGTAGTAGGTTGTGAGATTGCCCGACACACCCACGGCGCCCGTGCCTTCCAGCCAGTTCAACGCAGCCCCCGGCGCGCCGATCTTCTTGCCCTCCAGATCGTCGAGCGTTGAGACCGGGAAATTGGTCATCAACAGGTAGTCATCAATCGCAATCGGCGCACCGACGTAGACGACGCCGTTGTTCTCATAGCTCTTTTGCATGTTGGCGTCTTCCAGCTGCAAACGATGCATCAGGTCACTCACCTTGCCCACGTCATCACTGACGAAGGGTGTGTAATAGGTGACATTCTGCAGTGCCATCTTGGCCGGATCAAAGAGCGCCTGACAGGTGCCCATCTCGGCCAGCCCGGCCTCGACCGCTTCCAGTTCCTCGCCGACCTTTGCGATGGATCCGCCGTACTGGCCGGTGAAGTTGACCGTGTGACCCGTTCCTTCCAGCCGCTTTTGCACGCCGGGCACAAACACCTCGTCGATCATCCTGACCCAGCGGAAAACGGGTGGATGGCCGGCTGCCACCGTGGCATCGAAGGTCTCAGCAGCGGCGGGCAGCGGTGCCATCATGGTCGCGGCCAGCAGCAGTCCTTTCATTGTCTTCGTCATGGTGTCCTCCCTTATGACGGTGAAATCTCTTCTCGGGTCAGGGATTCGATCCCGCCCGAGGCGTAGGTGATCAGCTGTGCAAGCACCTCTTCGGTCTCCTGCACACCCTCGCGGCCCATCAGTCGCTCGATCCTTCCATCGCGGGCGATCATCACCACCAGCGTGCCCAGCGACAGGCTGTAGCAAAGGGCTGCGGTCTTCCGACTGATCCCCGTCATGGCCCCCTGCAGGGCGGCGATGAATTTCTTCGCGGTGGGGTCATAGTATTCGCGCACCAGGGCCCGTTCCCGTTCACGCCCCACGACAAGACCGCCAAAGATGCGGGTATAGGCCTGATCGCCCCCGGCGGGGCCCAGGGGCGGACGAAAAAGCGCCTCGAGGATACAGGCGACGGCATCGGGCCGGTCCAGATCGACGGCCTCCAGCAGGGCCTCACGTTCTTCGTTGATGACTTTGGAACGGCGGCGGATCACTTCGGCATAGAGGTGATCCTTGTTGCCGAAGTGGTAATGCAGCAGGGCCTGGGAAACACCTGCCCGGTGCGAGATGGCCTTCATCCCGGCCCCATCGAAGCCACGCTCGGCAAACTCCTTCTCTGCCGCCAGCACGATGCGCTGTGCGGTGTCGGGTAGGATATCCGTGTCGGCTTGAGCGGCAGCTCCCATGACATAAGATAAACGCCTGACTGATCGGTCAGTCAAGGGCTTGGTTGGGACAGTGGTCAGGGTCCTGCGCCGATTGCCCCCGTTTGGGGCAACCCAAGCCGCTACACCTCCATCGCCACCAGCCCCACGAAATCCCCCATTTTCACAAGGCCCGGCACGTGACGCGCCGCCAGCACGCCGCTTCTGCGCGCGGGAATGGAGGTTGGCTCCACCCCCGTGCGGTCCGCGGGCCAGACCCGCGCGATTGTGGTGCCTTTCTCGACCTTCTCCCCTAGATCGCAGCAATACTCGATCATACCGGCCCGCTCGGCGAAGACGAAGCAGCTATCGTCCGGCATATCAAGCTGGATGGTCTCCGCCCGGTCCAGATGCCCGCTCAGGATACCTGCGTGCTTGAGCAGGTTGCGCACCCCCTTGCGTGCGACCGAAACTGTAAAGGCCGTCGATGTCCCCGCGCCCCCCAGTTCGGTGGTGACAAAGACCTTGCCCTGGCTCTCCACTTCCGTGTCGAACATGCCCACATTGTCGATCTCCAGCATCCTGACGGAGTAGGGCGCGTTGAAGGCCTGCATCGCCGCCATGCAGGCCGCCTCCTGTTCCTTGTCCTCCAGAATGTGCGCGGCGGCGAAGGGCAGGAAATCAAGCGTCCTGCCCCCCGAATGGAAGTCCAGCACAACGTCCGCCTGCGGCACCAGATCGGTTGCGATGTAATGGGCGATCTTTTCGGTCACCGTGCCGTCGGGTCGCCCCGGAAAGGCGCGGTTCAGGTTGCCCCCGTCGATGGGCGAACAACGGACGCCCTTCACGAAAGCGGGCAGGTTCATCATCGGCAAGATAATTACACGGCCCCGGATCTCATCGGGGTTGAGGGTGAGGGCCAGCTCCTGAAGGGCAATCGGTCCCTCGTACTCATCTCCGTGATTGGCCCCGGTCAGCAGCGCGGTCGGCCCCGCGCCATTGGCAATCACCGTGATCGGGATCATGACCGATCCCCAGGCACTGTCGTCCCGGCTGTGGGGCAACTTCAGGAAGCCGTGCTGCACGCCCTGCACATCGAGCGGGATGGTGGGGGAGATGGGAGAACCGCTCATTCCTTCACCCACAACTTACGCGGAGTCGAGCACAGGCATTCATACCCCTCTTCGGTGATCAGGATCGGCTCCGTGATCTCCAGGCCGCCGTCATCCAGCCAGAGGGCCGGCATGAAGTGGAAGGTCATCCCCGGCTCCAGCACCGTGGTATCGCCCCGCCGGAAGGAAATCGTCCGCTCTCCCCAGTCGGGCGGATAGCTGATCCCGATGGCATAGCCACAGCGGCTGTCCTTTTCGAAACCCGCCTTGTTGAGCGTGGCGTTGAAGGCATTGGCGATGTCCTGCGCCTGGTTGCCGGGTTTGGCTTGTTCCAACCCCGCCGCGATCGCATCCAGAACGGCACTTTCCGCATCACGGAATTTCTGTGGCACCTCGCCCAGAAAGAGCGTCCGGGACTGCGGACACTGGTAGCGCCGGTGAGCCCCCGCGATCTCAAAGAAGGTGGCCTCTCCCTTGGCCAGAGGCCGGTCGTCCCAGGTCAGGTGTGGGGCGGTCGCATCAAGTCCCGAAGGAGCCATTGGCACAATGGCCGGATAGTCCCCCCAGTAGCCATCTGCGCCCCTTATGCCGGTGGCGTAGATCTCTGCAATGAGGTCGTTCTTGCGCATCCCCGGTTCGGCCACCTCAAGGATCCGCGCGTGCATCGCTTCCACAATCCGGGCGGCGCGGCGCATGTACTCGATCTCGCGTTCAGACTTGACGGCACGCTGCCAGTTCACCAGTCCCGTGGCATCCTGTAGCTTCGCTTCCGGCAATCGGTCCAGCAAACAGGCATGGGCCGCCGCGGAATAGTAATAGTTGTCCATCTCCACCCCGATCCGGGCGCCCGCGCAGCCAAGGCCCTTGAGCAGATCAGCCAGGGTTTCCATCGGGTGCTTTGCGGGGTTCTGGACGTAGGTATCGTCATAGCCCACGATGCGGTCCGCGCCCCCCATGAAGACCGTCCGCCTGGCCCCCAACGCATCCATCGCGCGGCCCCACCAGACAGGCTCGCCCTCCTGCGTCAGCACCACCGCCTGATGGACGTAGAAGGACCAGCCATCGTAGCCCGTCAGCCAGGACATGTTCGAGGGATCGGTCACCACAATGACCTCCAGCCCGCGTGCCTCCATCGCGGCCCGCGTCTTGTCGATCCGTCGTTGGTATTCCCCGTCGGTGAAATTCTTCTCAAAGGTCGTCATCGCAATCCCCCGCTTACCCCGCGCCAGCGTTGTGCAATTTTGCGCCCCTTGGCAAGCGGCAGGGTGGTTGTGTTGTGTCCCGATCCGCGATTAGGTCGGGGCAGCACCACAGGAGGCCGACGACATGACACTCGAGAACGACCAGCTCACCCAATGGGATCACGACCATTTCTTCCACGCCTCAACGCCCCTTGGCCAGTTCGCCCGGCGTGAGATGGGCAACCGGATCGTAAAGGGGGCCGAGGGTGTCTATATCACCGACCGCGAAGGCCGCCGCTCGCTCGATGCCTTTGCCGGGCTCTACTGCGTAAACGTGGGCTACGGCCGGACCGAAATCGCAGAGGCCATCGCCGAACAGGCGCACGAGCTGGCCTACTACCACGCTTACGCGGGCCACGGGACCGAAGCCTCCATAACGCTCGCGCGCATGGTGGCGGAAAGGGCGCCCGAGGGGCTGAACCACACCTATTTCGGCCTTGGCGGGTCGGATGCGAATGAGACCAACATCAAGATCGTCTGGTACTTGAACAACGTCCTGAACCGGCCCGAGAAGAAAAAGATCATTGCCCGCTGGCGCGGCTACCACGGGTCTGGCCTGATGACCGGGTCGCTCACCGGTCTGGGCCTTTTCCACGCCAAGTTCGACCTGCCCCTGCCACAGGTCATCCACACCGAAGCGCCCTATTTCTATCGCAGGGAAGACCGCAGCATGGATGAGGCCGCGTTCACGGCCCACTGCGTGGCCGAACTGGAGACGCTCATCGAAAAGGAAGGGGCCGACACCATCGCCGCCTTCGTGGCCGAACCGATGCTGGGCACTGGTGGCATCGTGCCCCCGCCTGCGGGCTACTGGGAAGGGGTCCAGGCCGTCCTGAAGAAGCACGATATTCTGCTGGTTGTCGATGAGGTCGTGACCGGTTTCGGCAGGCTCGGCGCGATGATGGGCTCGGACTTCTATGGATTGAAACCCGACATCATGACCATTGCCAAGGGCCTCACCTCGGCCTACGCGCCGCTTTCCGGCTCCGTCGTCTCGGACGCAGTCTGGGAGGTGCTGGAACAGGGCACGGATACTTTCGGACCCTTCGGCCACGGCTGGACCTATTCCGCGCATCCCATCGGGGCCGCCGCCGGGGTGGCGAACCTGCGCCTGATCGATGAGTTGAACCTTGTCCGGAACGCGGGCGATGTGGGGTCCTACCTCAACACGGCCATGGCCGAGGCGCTGGGCGATCATGCTCACGTGGGCGAGGTGCGGGGCGAGGGGATGCTTTGTGCCGTGGAACTGGTCAAGGACCGCGATGACCGGATCTTCTTTGAGGCTGCTGAGAAGGTGGTGCCCCAAATCGTCGCCAAGATGCTTGACCGCGGCGTCATCGCCCGCGCCATGCCGCAAAGTGATATCATCGGCTTCGCCCCGCCCCTCTGCCTCAGCCGGGCCGAGGCGGACGAGGTCGTCTCCGTCACCCAAGCGGCGGTAGCGGAAATATTGGGCTAGAGCCGGTGGCTGTGTCTGCGGCAGCCTATCTCGCGAAAGCAAAATGCGCTATTGAATGGTACTTTTTATGTACCAGGAGAAAGCGATGCTAACGTTCTTTCACGTCACCAAGCTCTCCAACGTGGCAAACATCAGAAAGGAAGGTCTGAAAGTCTCCTCCGGACTGGCCGCCGGGGGCATGAGTTCCGACTCCAGCGAAGCCTTCAAATATGCGGAACAGGACAAGAGCCTGCTCTATTTGTGGACGGTTGAGGATTACACCTCCATCTTCAAAAATTCTGGCGCCTCATACGCTGTCATAATCGTGCAAGTGACAGCTCAATTC